>NZ_FYDV01000020.1:0-95371 GCF_900187535.1 Pseudomonas sp. Irchel s3a18
TCTTGGCCAGGTCGACCCCAATTCGCATAAGCTTCATGTGTGGACTCCTTCTCACCGTTGACTGTGGTTCGCACTTTCAGTCTGGCACTCAAGATGCCGAAGTGAGGAGGAGTCCATCCCATTGCTTATGGCTGATTGCTGCCTGTCGCAGAAAGGCAGTGTCCGCCCCATAGGCGACGTTCGTCGATTGAACAACGGCATCGATGGCTGGGCCGTTGAACGTCAGGGACCTGAATCCTGGGTCGAGAGCTAACCGTTATGATAGATAGCTCTAGACCATGGCGGCATTTGTAACGGAAACCGCTAGCAAACATTCACGCTACGCCTGCTAGCGGAATTCGCGCTATGGGCTATCGTTTGTGCCAGCATATTGGAATCACGATCTGAAGCGCAGGTGATTTCGAACCAATAAGGATGGGCTACGGTGTTTTCAAAAGCTGATGGCTCGGTACAGCCGCTGCTTAATCATCTCTTGGGCGAGCAGCTACAAACGGAAGGTTTACGACATGTCTAGATGTACAGCACCGGTACATGGTCATCGTTCGGCAAGCGCAAGAGCAGCGTGTCCCGCATGTGGCAGCGGATATAGCGGGTACGGATCGCGATCGTATTCATCCTCGTCCTACGCACCATCCTATTCGTCCCCGTCTCATGGCGGGGGTGGTCGCAGTAGCGGCGGTTCATCCAGCAGCGCAAAGCCGCGCTGGTCGAAACCCGGATCCTCTGTGGCCTACACCTCCGCCGAGGTACGAACGCTCACACCGGTACGCGAAAATGTCGAGAGGCGTGCGACAGTACCTGATCTACGTGACGTATTTCTTTGTCACGCCTGGGACGACCGGAAAGGATCCGCGAAGGAGCTGCATGATGTACTCGAATCGCTCGGTGTTTCCGTTTGGTTCAGCGAGAAAGATGTCCTTCTAGGCTCTTCGTTACTGCGTGAAATTGATAAGGGATTGGCAAAGTCTCGAGTAGGAATTGTGCTGGTCACCCCTGCTTTGCTGCGCCGCCTAGCAGCCGAAGGCATCGCCGACAAAGAGCTTTCCGCGCTCCTCGCAAGGGATCTGCTGGTTCCCATCATTCACGACACAACATACGAATCACTGCGCGAAGTCAGTCCTCTACTCGGTTCGAGAAGCGGCCTAAGCACTGCTGAAGATACGTTTGCAGATATCGCGGCCAAGCTTTCCGAGTTGGTCGCCCCGTAGCTTCACTGTCCATGCGTACGGCTTTACTTACAGACCCGTTATCAATCGAAGGAGGTGAACACATGAGTATTAAACCCGGCCCCAAACCGATCGCTGAATCCACCGGCAAAAAGGACCAGCGCCGTCGTGTTACTGAAGAAAACAAACCCAAACATCCTGATCTGGAAGTACATAAACACAAAAAAGGTGACTGACTTTAAAAGCAGTGAGAGGGGGGCGAGTCACGTAGGTTAGGCCACTTCTGGCCGATAGCTACCTTTTAGCAACCACAGCTTTGAGCCGTTTGCTGTCGCTTAGCAAAGCTGGGGAGCAGTGTCCCCCTTGTCAGCATGACAGGCTGCCATGCCTCGAGGGCAATCGGTCGTAGTTTGGCTTTGCTTGCCTCTATGAAAGATCGAGCGAATCCCAAAGGATAGTTTTAGAGATAGAGAGCCGTACGCAAAAAAATAAAAACATTACAAATCATATAGTTATTAATATTTTCGACTCCTGGTGCCGAAACAACAAAGCCCTCGCAGAAATACGAGGGCTTCGTTGTTTCTGGGGTTTGAACATCCCCATCCTCCTGCCCTACCCAAATGATGGCTCACGGCCATCATTTTTCTTGACACCCCCTCGCATCTCCCTTAAAAAGCCGGCATATCGCCACTATCGAGCCAAGGATGTCGGCTAAATTCCCTCTGTTCAGCCTCAAGCAGTACGCGCTTGGGTTGGTAGTCCTGCTGATCGCATTGCTCGACCCTTTTGGTCTGTCGAGTTCGAGCGACAATGCTTCTGCCCAATGGCTGAACCGCATGTTCGCCAGCCTTTACGACAGCAAGGGCCAACAGCAGATCGCGGTCGTGGTGATCGACGATGCCTATCTGCTGCGCAACAACACTTTCTGGCCAATGCCTTATGGCGAGCAGAGCAAGCTGTTCAAGCGCTTGCTGGCTTACAAACCCAAGGCCGTGTTTGTCGATCTCCTGTATAGCCACGACCACTCGCCGGGCGACCCTGCGCAAGGCAGTCAATTACTGGCGAATGTGTTCGACCGCTACCGGCATCAGGGCATTCCCTTGCTGCTGGCCAACACGGGGCGACCGCGCGGGGAAGAGGGGCAAGCCAATACGCTCGAGCACCTGGCCCAGGTCACGACCCCGGTGCTGGTGGTATGGAGCGGGGTCGGCGACAAGTACCCGCTGGCCTTTGACACATCGCTGGGCTTGATGGAGACGCCTGCACTCGCGTTGTATCGCCAGTACTGTCAGGCCCATCAATGCCCGGATCTGCCAGGCGATGCGCAAGCGGCTGCGCAGGCGCCGCCAATCGCCATCCAGTGGGGGCTTGAGCTCGCCCCCGAGCAGGCGCGGATTGCCAACACTGCGGACTGTTCAACCGTTGATGGCTTCTTCTCGCAAACGCTCAAGCAGCTGGCCGAGGCGATTTTCTGGAAACTGGGCAAGTCCGCCCAGGCCAGTTGCCCCTACAGCCTGACCCTCACGGCCAGCGACCTGGAAGTCAGCGAGCCACAGGACCGTGCATTGATCGCCGAACTGCTGCGCGATCGACTGGTACTGGTCGGTGCACACATCACCTCCACCGGCGACCTGGTGCAGTCGCCCGTGCACGGCAAGCTTCCCGGGATCTATCTGCACGCCATGGCTCTGGATAACTTGCTCTCCGAGGGCATGTCTTACAAGCACGAGCCAGACAGCCTGCCACGCGTGGATATCAATTGGCTGGATCTGGTTGAAATCGCGCTGTTGGTGTTGATTGTCGTGCTCAAGGCCCTGCACGAGCACCGAGCGGCCAAGCATCGAACGCTAACGCCATGGCGGCGATGGGAGATCCGATTTTTCCACTCTCCTTGCCCTTCCTGGCTACTGGTCATGACGGTACTGACCGTCGCCAGCATCGCGCTGTATTTCGCCAACATCACCCCGGTCAACGTGCTGGGTATCGCCGTGCTTTCTCTGGTGCTGTTCAGCGAAAAAATCGAGGCGCTGCTCGGCTCCAAAAGCTGACGCTCCAGTGTTCGTCTAATTCAAGGAAACCAAGAATGACCAGAACAGCCGTTTTCCTCCTCAGCGTCGTGTTCAGCCAGGCGGCGTTTGCAGCGGCCTCTATTGTGAGCCCTCTCACCAATGACCCGGTGGAAGTACTCGATGAGCAGGGCAAAATGGTGCAAGAACTGCCACTCAAGGATGTGCCGAAAAATCCGCTGCCGGTGTTGCAGTACAACGAAGCTCTGGATCTGGTTCAGGTTGAGATGCTGGGTAAGCGGATCTGGCTGGACACCGTGACCCTGGACATCGATCCCCCCTTGAGCAAGGTGGTCAACCTGCCTTGTCAGAAAATGACTAAAAGCCAGGCCAAGGACAGCGAGAACAACTCGACCATCGGCTTTGGCCCAGGTTGCAACAAGTGAGCGGGCTACGGGCAAAGGGATCGCTGCTGGGGCTCAGCTTCGTCGCCGGGTCGCTACTGAGCGGTTGCAACACCATCAAAGGTGCCGACGATGCCTTTATGAATCTGGTTGGCCCTTCGACTCAGTCGCGGGTGACTGGACGTTATGTCGAGCACACCGAAGTGCGTCAGTACTACGTGCTGGATGTGCAGCAGCAAAGCAAGCAACGCTTGAGTTACGACGGCCATGCCATCCCTGCCGCACAGACACGCCAGCAAAACCTGGTGGATATCCCGATGCTGCAGAGCTACTTGCAGGGCATCGTCACGCGCCTGTCCAAAGGCTGGCCGGGCGAACTGCCGAAGTTGCAAGTGCGGATCACCGACAGCTATAGCTTCGGTCCGTCCACCGATCCGTTCGGCAACCTGTTCGTTCCGCTGGGCATGCTCGATAACGTCCAGAGTGAAGACGAAATCGCCGCGATGCTGGGCCACGAAATGAGTCACGTACTGTTGCGCCATCACGATCGCTTGGCAGCCTTCGAGCAGCAGAAAGAACTGATGTCCACCGTCGCAACCACCGTGGTGTTTGCTGCCATGGCCAGCAACACAGGTGTGGACAGAAGCTCCGGCCAGATGAAACTGGTCAGCAAAGACCCCCTCGGCACCCAGAAGACCATTGGCAACACCGTGCTCTATACCGCACTGGCCAACAGTTTTTCGGACAACATCTGGAGCACCGCCTGGGGTCGTAGCCAGGAAGACCAGGCCGATCTGCTGGGCACCGACCTGATGGTCCGCGCAGGCTACGCCCCCCGCGCCGCGACCTACAGCCTGCAACGGCTGAACGACTTCCAGGGCAAGCAGAAACCATTGCTCGGTAGCTTTCTCAGCGCTCGCACCACTGCGATGCAAGCGTCGCTGGAGCAGTTCAACCTCAACCGCTTCACTCAAGAGCTGAACGTGTTTCTCGACCAGGGACTGAGCACCAGCATCAACGCGGCGGGCCAGTACTTCAACCGCTCGCACATGTCGCCCATGGACCGCGAAGCCGACCTGAAACAGTACCTGCAACGCGAGTACCGTCAGGAGCGCCGCGCCCGGGTCGACCCGCACAGTTGGCCGAAAGTGCGCGATGCCGCGCCCGTCGCCACGGCCCTGCAAGGCTACAAGGACGCCTACACCGCTACCGCGGCCCTGGAACAAGGCAAGGTGCGCGAAGCTGATACCTTCAATCAACGCGCACTGGCGTCCCCGGTGAAGGACCAACCCGGTATCCGTCGCACCGCCTTCAGCGTGCACCTCGCCCAGGGCAAGAGCCAGGAAGCATTGAAGGATCTGGAGTCGATCAAGGACTGGTCCCTGGCCGGACCGTCCATCTACGACCTGATGATCTCGTACCACCTCAAGCGAGGCGATCCGCAATCGGCCTTGACCATGATCGACAAGGCCGAACGCAACCTGGGGTCACAAGAGCTGTTCATCACCGAGAAGCTACTGGCCAACCAGCAGTTGAAGAACGAATCGCAAGTGAAGAACGTTTTGCGCCAATGCGAGCAGTACCCGTCCCGCAAGGAGAGCTGCAAAAAACTGGCGCCGGTCAAAGCATGAGAAACGAGCATTCACAACGCTCTGTTGGCGTGAACGCGGTGTAGCCGATAAACGAAAAAGCCCCGAATCAGTCGGGGCTTTCTCATTTCAACCTTGTATCAGGCCGCACTCACAGCATCAGAAAACGTTGATCGGGTAATCCACGAACACACGCACTTCGTTGCCGCTGACGTTGTACTCGCTGGACTTCTGCGACACGCGCAGGACCGAGCTGCGCAGTTTCACGCTCAGGTCCTTGGCCGGGCCGCTCTGGACCACGTACTTGAACTGGTTGAAGATCTCGCGCTCGGTGCCACCGGTGCTGGTGGAGGTGGTGATGTTGTCGCCACGCACGTAAGCCACGTTGTAGGTCAGGCCTGGCACGCCGAAAGTGCCGAAGTCGAGGCCGTAGCCCAGCTGCCAGCTGCGTTCGTCTTCAGCGTTGAAGTCGGACCAGTAGGAGTTGGCCAGGTAGATGGTGTTGCCACCGTCACCGACGCGGCCCTGGTCTTTCTGGTAGCCGCCGTAGGCATAGCCCAGGTTGCTGTCGCCCGTGCTGCGCTGGTGAGCGAGGGTGAACGAGTGCGGGCCGGTGGCGAAGGTCGCTGCCAGGCTCCAGATCTTGTTGTCGTCGCCCGTGGCGCCGCTTTCACGAACGTAGGAATCTTCCAGCTTGGTGCGGTAGCCGTTCAGGTCCAGGGTCAGGGACTGATCGGTGGCCAGCGGGAATACGTAGTTCAGGTTGATGTACTGCTTCTTCAGCACGTCTTCGACGTCGGAAGCGTACAAGCCGCCTTTGAACTGTTCGGTGAACTGGTAGCTACCGCCCAGGACGTTGATCGACTTCAGACCACCGCTGTCATGGCCTTCGGCGCTTTTGCGCGATTCGGCGGTGAAACGACCGGCGTTCAGCTCCAGGCCTTCGATCTCTTTGGAGGTGATCAAGGTACCGGTGTAGCTTTCCGGCAGCAGGCGGGAGTTGTCGTAGTTCAGCACCGGCAGGGCCGGCATCTGGTCACCGTAGGTCAGCACGGTGCTCGACAGGCGGAACTTGACCGCCGCGCCAGCCTTGGCCAGGTCGCTGGCAGCGTTGCCGCTGTCGCCTTGCTTGAAGAAGTCGATGCCACCGGCACCGCTACGGCCCTTGCCACCATCCAGGCGCAACGCGTAGAGACCGAAGGCATCAACACCAACACCGACGGTGCCTTGGGTGAAACCCGAGGAGAAGGTGCCGATGGCAGCCTGGCCCCACTCGGCCTTGTCTTCGTTGCCGTCCTTGTAATCGCGATTCATGTAAGCGTTGCGCAGCAACACTTTCAGGCTGCTGTCTTGCACAAAACCTTTGGACTCGGCTTGGTCATTGGCCATTGCTTGAGTCGCGCTCAACATCCCCAGTGCGATCAGACTAATACGCTTGTTCAACATGTTATTTTCCTTATTACGGGTTGATACGCGCTGTGACCGCTGGCTGAAATGGCTGCTTTTGCGCTCTTTTTTCATCCTTAAACAAAAGGGCCCGCCCACGCAGAAGCGTGGCGGGCCCTTTTATTGTTTTGAGGTCGTGGCTGCAAGCCACAGGCGTTGGGACGGATCCTAGCCGCGCCTATAACAAAGTGTCAATTTCGTGAATCTTCTGTAATAAGGCAAAAAATGTCTAAGAAATCACTTGCCTGCGATCGCCATTTGCACCGTGTGGCTGTCAACGAACTGCTCGAAGTGCGTGACTTTTCCGTTCGCCAGCGTCCACAAATGGGCCACACGAGCGTTCATCGGGCGGCCGGTCGCCTTATAGAGGCCACAGTAGTTCCCGTAGGCAAACACCTTGTCGCCTTGGGCGACATAGCTCTCGACCTTGAACTGAAAACCCTCCCATTCCGTGGCCAGGCGCTGGAAGACGTTCTCCACGATGGCCTCAAAACCAACGTAAGTCCCCGCATACGGGAACCCGGCCGCTTCGGTCCAGCTTGCATCGACGGCCAATGCGGCGGCGGTGTTGCGCGCGTTCTCCTGGGAGTTGGCGCCTTCGTAGGTACTTTTGATCAGGCTCAGGTTATCCATGGGCAGCTCCGGGTGAGTTCAGTGGGCGCAGCCGTCGAGGCCACAGGTTTGCGCGGTCAAAGAGGCTTCAGCGGTGGGCAGTGACTGACTCAACCATTGCGCGAAGGCTTGCGGCTTGCCGAACCAGGGGCCGATGTCGATCAGGGTGAATTGACCGTTGCGCTCCAGGACAAAGGTCGGGAAGCCCTGGCCACCCACCTTGGACAGCAGTGCGCGACTGTCCTTGATGTGGCCTTCGGTGTCGGCCGTCATGCATGCCTGCTGGAACGCTTGGGCATCCAGCCCCATTTGCGCGGCGAACGCCTGCAAAACCGCTTCGTCGGCGATGCGCTGCCCTTCCACGTAGTGAGCGCTCTGCAAACGTCCCAGCAGTTCGAGACCGCGACCCGCGATCTGTTCGGCGGCAAGAACCGCCGCGATCGGTGGCGCGGAATCGAAGACCGCCGTGTGGTCGCGCAACAGGCCCTCGAAGTACGCCTCACCGAACGGCTGGCCGGTGTACTCGGCAATGCGCCGATCATGGGGGATCACGTAGTTGCGCAATTGTGCCGAGACCGTCTGCCGGTTGGCACCGGTCATCATGCCGCCACCGTGGCCGAGCACTGGTAATACCGCCTGGGCGGCTTGCACCAGGGGCTTGGCGCCGTAGCACCATCCGCACAACGGGTCGTAGATGTAGTGAAGGATCATCGGAGGGCTCCGGCAAAAAGGTAGGAAAACGTGATGCCGGCAGACTAACCCTCTGTTGGTTGCTGAAAAACGCCGCAATGGCTACCAGTCTGTTTCAGTAATCGGACGAATCTATTACAGCCATTGTGTCGAGACAGACACAATTCGAAACAAACAAGCAATAAAGCGCATGAATAATTGCTCACGAAAGCAAATAACAAGCATTACCATTCGTACCCTTCTCGCTACACCCTCAACATCTACGGATACGCTTTTTAATGCCTGCCCCATTTCGTCTTACGCCCTTCAGCCTTGGCCTGTCTGCTTTGCTGACTGCCGGTTTTTCCTACGCTGAAACTACAACCTTGCCAGCAACGTCCATCAGTGCCGAAGCAGAGGTCGATGATCCACGGGTCAAGGAAGTCAGCACCGCGACGCGGACCGCAACCCCCGTACGCTACGTCCCGCAGGCCATCGACTCGGTGAAGACCTCGAACGTCTCCGACTATGGCACCAACGATCTGGGCACGGCATTGAGCGGCATCCCCAACGTCAGCAGCGGCGCCGACACCCGCTTCGACAGCTTGCGCATTCGCGGCTTCGACGCCAGCAACGACTTCTACCTCGACGGTATCCGTGACGACAGCCAGTACGTGCGCGACCTGCACAACATCGAGCGCATTGAAGTGCTCAAAGGCCCGGCCGCCGTGCTGTATGGCCGTGGCAGCCAGGGCGGGATCGTCAATCGGGTGAGCAAGTTGCCGGAGTTCGGCCGCCGCTCGACCCTCGAGGCCCAGGGCGGCAGCGAAGATTTGCGCAGCCTGTATGCCGACCTGAGCACCGACCCGACCGAGAACATCAGCCTGCGCCTGAACATGGGCAACATGGACGAAAACAGCTTCCGCGACGGGGTCAGCGGCAGCCGCCAGCTGTTCGCGCCATCGATGAGCTGGCAGTTGACCCCGGATCTGAACTGGCTGGTGCAGTACGAGTACAGCCGTTACAACCGCACCCCCGATCGCGGTATTCCCGGTATTGATGGACGCCCCGCCGATGTGGGCCGCGATACCACCTACGGCACTGACAACGACTTCATCGACGACAAGTCGCAATCCCTGCGCTCGAAACTCAGCTATGAGGTTGCCGACAACTGGCAACTGCGCCACACCCTCGGGGTGTTCAAGCTCAACAGCGATTTCGACAACACCTACGTGACCGGTTACACACCAGCGACCAATAAGGTGGTGCGCCAGCACTGGCAGCAGGACCTGAACACCCGCAACGTGTTCAACAACCTCGAACTCGAGGGCGGCTTCGACACCTTTGGCCTCGAGCACCGCTTGCTCACCGGGCTTGAGTTGGGCAGCCAACGCCGCGACCCGAAGCTGTACAACGCGGCCACCACGCCACCGGGCAACAGCCCCGTGCCGGGGCTGGATCTGTACAACCCCGACCGCAACATCGTCCACACCGGACGCATGCAGGTCTTCAGCGACTCGCACACCGAAGTTGAAAGCCGCGCCATCTACCTCCAGGACCAACTGCGCCTGAACGATCAATGGCAGCTGCTGGCCGGTGTGCGCTACGACACCTTCGAGGTCGACTCGACCAACCAACTCAAGGACATCTCCGAAAACCGTGACAGCCACAGCACCAGCCCACGGCTCGGTGTGGTCTGGACGCCGCTGCAGAACCACTCGTTCTACGCTTCCTGGAGCAAGACCTTCTCGCCGGTCGGTGGCGGTCTGATCGGCATCACGCCAGGGGTGACCACCAACGTCAACGACCTGAGCCCCGAGCTGACCAAACAGAAAGAAATCGGTGTGAAGAGTGACTGGCTCGACGACCGCTTGAGCACCACCCTGGCAATCTACGAGCTCGAGCTCTACAACCGCCGCACCAGTGACCCGAACGATCCCACCATCACCTTGCTCACGGGCGTGCAACGCTCAAGGGGTATCGAGCTGACCGGTGCGGGGAAAATCACCGGCAACTGGTACGTACGCGGCGGTGTAGGTTTCCAGGACGCAACCGTCGAGAAAGACAACAACGGCTTTGAAGGCAAACGCATCAGCAATGTGGCCAAGCGCAACGGTAGCCTGTTCATTACCTGGAAGCCGGAGCTGGGCTGGTATGCCGAGACCGGTCTGACCCTGGTCGGTGACCGCTACGCCGACAACCTCAACACCACCGTGTTGCCGGGTTATGGTCGTTGGGATGCGCTGGCCGGGTTCCGTCAGAAGGACTGGGACTTGCGTGCTGCGGTGAACAACATCAGCGACAAGACGTACTACGAGTCGTCCACCAGCGCCTACCAGATCCAGCCGGGCGCGCCACGCAGCCTGGTCGTCACGGGAACCTACAGTTTCTGACGGTGAGCCCTCAAGGGCCTGATGTTGACCGCCTATCCATGGACAAAAAAAAGCGCTGCCATCCGGGCAGCGCTTTACCAATCCTTTGCTTGCTATCCTTCCATCACATCCCACAACGCTTCAAGTTCTGCCTCGCTGAATAAACCAGCCGGGTATCGCTCGATCATCATCCTGCGCGGGTCAGTTTCCCTGACCTGTCGCGTTCCGTTGGACTTCAACCATTGCGCCAGCACCTGAAGCGATTCGCCATTCATAGCCAAGGGATGCGATGTTCGCTCGCTGACCCTGTTCATCCCAGCGCTCTCTCCTGGTTTGTGAGCGGCTAACTTATCCAAGGTTTATGACAGAACAATGCTGTTCCACATTCCCAAGAATGACTCTCAAACAGATACAAGAGCTATGCCAAAGTGCCAGACTGCCCGGCAGGCGACCATAAAAAAGCCCGCAGACCATAAGGGCTGCGGGCTCTGTCGGCGGGTCAGCGATTGAGGAAGCCAGAGACCTCCTCAATCAGCTGCCAACACTTGTTACAACTTCACTCAACCTTTGTGCGGGGCTGGCTGCTGTTGGGTAAGGCAATGAATATTACCGCCGCCCAGTAACAGTTCACGACCCGGCACCATCACCACTTCATGCTGCGGGAACAGGTTCTGCAGGATTTCCCTGGCCGGCGCGTCCAGCGGATCGTCAAAGCTCGGCGCAATGATGCCACCGTTGACGATCAGGAAGTTCACGTAGGAACCGGCCAGGCGCACCGAAGGATTGCGCTCCTGAGTACCGTCCACCGGGTCGACACCGGCACACTCTTCCTCGGTCGCATACAGGGGGCCGGGTATCGGCATCTTGTGCACGATGAACGGGCGACCCTTGGCGTCGGTGCTGCTTTCCAGCACGTTCATCGCCGCCTGGCAACGCGGGTAGTTGGGGTTTTGTGGGTCATCGGTCCAGGCCAGCAGCACTTCACCCGGTCGCACATAGCAGCAGAAGTTATCCACATGACCATCGGTTTCGTCGTTGTACAAACCGTCCGGCAACCAGATGATTTTATCCACAGCCAAATTGGCACTGAGCACCGCTTCGATTTCGTCACGGCTCATGTGCGCGTTGCGATTGCGGTTGAGCAGGCACTCTTCGGTCGTGATCAGCGTGCCTTCGCCATCGACGTGAATCGAACCGCCTTCGAGCACGAAACCCTCGGTGCGGTAACGCGCACTGCGCTCGATTTCGAGGATCTTGCCGGCCACTTGCGAATCCCGATTCCAGGGCGAGTACAGGCCGCCATCAAAACCACCCCAGGCGTTGAAGTCCCAATCGACGCCACGGACTTCGCCGCTGTTGTCGATGACGAATGTCGGGCCGGTATCACGGACCCAGGCGTCGTCGCTGGACATCTCGACCAGGCGGATATTCGGCACGTCCAGGCGGGCCCGGGCGTTTTCGTACTGGGCGGCCGACACGGCAACGGTCACTGGCTCAAACCGGGCGATGGCCTTGGCCACCGCCACGTGAGCGGCTTGTGCCGGCTTGCCTCCCAGGCGCCAGTTGTCCGGGCGCTCTGGCCAGACCATCCAGGCCTGGGTCTGGGGCGCCCATTCGGCGGGCATGTAAAAGCCGTCGGCGCGAGGTGTGCTGTTCAAAGTGGTCATGGCAATCAGGATTCCAGGGAGCCGTCGAGGGTTTTAAGGGCGCCATACAGGTTCGGGCGGCGGTCACGGAACGAACCCCAGGCGCTGCGGATGTGCTCCAGCTCGTCCAGGTCAAAGCTCTGAACCAGAACGCCTTCTTCGGTTTCGTTGAGTTCCTGAACCTTCTCGCCGAACTGATTGGCGATAAACGACGAGCCGTAGAAGGTGATGTCGTAGCCGTCCTGTTCTTCGTTGCCGATACGATTGCTGGCAATCAGCGGCATCAGGTTGGCGCCGGCATGACCCTGCTGCACGCGCTGCCAATGATCGCGCGAGGAGATGGTTTTGTCATGCGGTTCGCTGCCGATGGCAGTCGGGTAGAACAGGATTTCCGCGCCTTGCAGCGCCATGCTGCGGGCGCATTCCGGGAACCACTGGTCCCAGCAGATGCCCACGCCGATTTTTGCGTAGCGGGTGTTCCAGACTTTGAAGCCGGTATCGCCCGGGTTGAAGTAGTACTTTTCGTGGTAGCCAGGACCATCCGGGATATGGCTTTTACGATAAATCCCGAGGTTGCTGCCATCGGCATCGATGATCGCGATGCTGTTGAAACGGGCACGACCGGCCAGCTCGAAGAAGCTGATCGGCAGGACGACTTGCAGTTCTTTGGCCACCTTCTGGAAATGCTTGATGGCCACGTTGTCTTCAACGGTCGTCGCCAGTTGCAGATAGTCCGGGTTCGGCTTCTGGCAGAAGTACGGGGTCTCGAACAACTCCTGGATCAGGATGATCTGCGCGCCTTTGCCTGCGGCCTCACGGACCAACCTTTCAGCGGTCTCGATGTTGGCTTCAAGGTCCCAGGAACAAGCCATCTGGGTAGCGGCGACAGTAACGATACGGCTCATGAATCATCTCCTGGCGGGGGCAGAACGGTCGAGCATGGCATCGACCGATGACAGAAACGGGAACGGCCGGGCGTGGTGATCCACGCCGAGGTGTCCGGCGACTTTATAACCGATAAAAATCGACTTTAAAAGCCTGTTACGTTCTGTTCGTCGAGAATATTCAATAAATAACCGATAATAATCGAACTAATGGAGGTCCCTGTGGGAGCGAGCCTGCTCGCCCCCGCAGGGAATGTGATGGACTACAGCCCTTCGTCCAGCACCTTCGACAGCATGTCGACAAAGAAGTCGACGCTTTGTCGCGAGGTCACCATCGGCGGTTTGATCTTGAGGATGTTCAGGTAGTCGCCGGTCGGCTGCATGAAGATCCCCAACTCGCGCAGGCGATCGCACAGCAACGTGGTTTCTTCGGTAGCCGGCTCCAGGGTTTCACGGTTGCGGATCAACTCCACCCCCAAATAGAAACCGGAGCCATGCACCGCGCCCACCAGTGGATGACGGTCGATCAAGGCTTCAAGTCGCTCCTTGAAGTAGCCGCCAACGATCTGTGCGTTCTCCCAGAGTTTTTCTTCATTCATCACATCCAGCACCGCCATGCCAATGCGGCAGCTGACCGGACTGCCCCCGGCCGACGAGAAGAAATAACCTTCCGCCTCCAGCGCTTCGGCAATTTCCCGGCGGGTGATCACCGCACCCAATGGCTGGCCGTTGCCCATGCCCTTGGCCATGGTGATGATGTCGGGCACCACGCCCTGTTCTTCAAAGCCCCAGAAAAACTTGCCCATGCGGCCATAACCCACCTGCACCTCATCGGCGATGCACACGCCACCCTGGGCGCGGACCAGGGCATAGACCTGCTTCAGGTAGCCCGGTGGCAGTGAAATCCCGCCGGCGTTGCCATACACCGGCTCACAGATGAAGCCCGCCAGTTGCCGTTTCTGCTCGGCAATTTTCGCCAGATTGTGCTCGACGCTTCGCACGTAATCCGGCGCGCTGTCGAGGCCACGGAACTCACCCCGATAGGTGTTCGGCGCGGTAACCGGGTGTACCCAGTCCGGCCGGCTGTCGAGGGCTTTCGGGTTGTCGGCGATCGAAGTCGAGACCGCGTCGGCGGCCACCGACCAGCCGTGATACGCCTCCAGCACGCTGAGCATGTCGCGACCGCCGCTGTAGGCCCAGGCCAGGCGAATCGCCAGGTCATTGGCCTCGGTACCGCTGTTGACCAGAAACACTCGGTCCATCGAGTCCGGTGCCAGTGCCAGCAAGCGCTCGGAGAACTCGGCGATGGCCGCGTAATGGAAACGCGAGTTGGTGTTGAGCAACGACCACTGGCGGCTGGCCTCGGCCGCCATGCGTGGGTGACCATGGCCGAGCACGGCGACGTTGTTGAGCATGTCCAGGTAAGAACGGCCCTGCATGTCGATCAGGTGATTGCGCCAGCCGCGTTCGATACGCGGCGGGTCGACGTAATAGTGTTTTTGCGAACGGGCGAAGCTGGCATCACGACGTGCCAGCAAGGTGTGCGGGTCGAGCTCGACTGGCGCATCACAGGCCAACCCCAGCAGCGCCGCCGGCGACGGACACAGGGCCTGCCAGGCGCGAGCGCGGGACGGTGTACAGAACAGCGGTGGATTCAGGTCGGCACCACGACTCAGCTGTACCCGCAACGCCCCCTCGACCTCACCCAGCACCTGCCCCTTCAACACCGCTGCACCACTGTGCAGCGAAGGGCTGACACCCCACAGGCACACGCTCAACTGTGGGCTGTCCAGTTGCAAGCGGCCATCGGCCGACAGGTGCACGACACCGGCAAACGGCGCCTCGACCGTAGTACCCCGAGGCACCTGCAAATCAACGTGCAACGGACAGGTGTCCGGCTCGACCGCACTGTCAGGCCGGGTACGGGACAAACGGTATTGCCCGTAACGGCTGGCGGCCAGGCCATGGGCGGCGGCCGCTTCGACCAGCAAGCGCTGATCGATGCCGTCCTGCTCCCAGTTGCCCGCTTCGAAATGCGGGCTCAACACCCCCAGGTCGATCAGTGCGAACTCGCGCCCCACCAGACTCGGCAGCAACGGCGCAAAGCCCTGGCTGGCAATTGCCGGCAACGCTTGGTCGACCGCCACCAGAATGGCCGCCTCCATCAGCTCGGACGGCACCGACGTCGCGACGCGAAAGATTTCCCACTCATGCTCAAGGTTGTCGCGGCTGTACTGATTCTGCGGATCGATGCTGACCTGCTGTTCACCGCTGAGCACCAGCACCGCCGCCCGCGCAACGATCAACGGCCACAATGCCTGCAGCTCTTCGCGCTTGAGTGGGTTGACGTCATGGTAGGCCCGTACCGCCGGCAAGATGACCATCGGATCGCCGTCGGCATGGTGCAACAGCGCCGCACAGGTCACGGACAGGTCAGTAATGCGCCAGGTACGGATCAAGTCGCCAAAATCGATCACGCCCTGCAACTGCCAGTGGCGCTGCTGATCGCGTTTCCAGACCACGTTGTCGTCGGTGATGTCCATGTGGATGGCCTGCACCGGCAACTTCGCCACCAGTGGCTGCAACCGCCGTTCGGCGCGCTGCGCGGCCTCGGCGATCAACCCTCGCTGCCGCTCGTCGGCAATTACCGGCAACAGGTGCTCGATCAGCGCACTGGCGTGCCGGGCATCCCACTGCAAGGTACGCTCAAGGCCCGGATGGTCGAAACCCGCCAGGGCCAGGTCCATTTCGCCGCAGAGCCGACCGAAGCCGGCGACAACGTCATGGCCAAGGTGGTCGAGATGGGTCAGGGATTGACCTTCGATGTAGTCGAGCAGGCGCACGTGCACCGACTGGTCGGCAAACGTCAGGGTCAGCAGGTCTTCGCCAGTTTTCGTCGGGATCACCCGCGGGACATGCAGGCCGGGCCGCGTCCCCAGGTGTTTGAGCGCGGCGTGCTGGGCCTGAAGCTCCAGCGCGGCGTAGTCGCCACGGCAGATCTTGAGGACAAAACGGCCCTGGTCGCTGTCGAGCCGGTAGTTGAGATCCTGCTGGCTGCCCAACGACTGCAGCGTCCCGCTCAGGCCGTAATGCTCGCGCAGCAGTTCCAGCGCTTGCTCTGCGGTAACCTGCGGACTGGCCAGACTGGCGCGGTGAATCAACGTGGCGAGCAACATACAACGACCCCTGATTTTTTTGTAAGGCGTCTATATCGCCACTGCTCAGAGCGATACGCAACCCCCTGTAGCGGTCAGTGATCGGCCAGGACTGAGGCATTGGTGCTCTTGTTGCAGCCCTCGACCCGCCGACACGCTATGATCCATACGCTTAGACGTCATACGGAAAAAGGCCTTCTCCATGCGCATTCTCATCACCGGCGGTGCCGGCTTTATCGGTTCGGCGCTGATTCGCCATCTGATCCGGCACACCGAACATGAAGTGCTCAACCTGGACAAGCTGACCTACGCCGGCAATCTGGAGTCGCTGAGCTGCGTTGCCACCGACACTCGCTATGAGTTCGTGCAAGCCGACATCGGCGATCAGGCCGCCGTCAGCACAGTGCTGGCACGGTTCCAGCCGCACGCGATCATGCACCTGGCTGCCGAATCCCATGTCGATCGCTCCATCGACGGCCCGGCGGACTTTATCCAGACCAATATTGTCGGCACCTACAGCCTGCTTGAGGCCACTCGGGCCTATTGGCATACCCTCGGTGAGCCTGAGAGAAGAGCCTTTCGCTTTCACCATGTCTCCACAGACGAGGTGTATGGCGACCTACAGGGGGGTGACCACTTGTTCAGTGAAACCACACCGTATGCACCCAGTTCACCGTACGCCGCCAGCAAGGCAGCATCAGACCACCTGGTCCGCGCCTGGCAGCGCACCTATGGTTTACCGGTGCTGGTGAGCAATTGCTCAAACAACTACGGACCGTTCCACTTTCCTGAAAAGCTCATTCCGCTGACGATTCTCAACGCGCTCGCCGGGAAGCCACTACCGGTGTACGGCAATGGCCTGCACACTCGCGACTGGCTGTTTGTCGAAGATCATGTAGGCGCGCTACTGGCCATCATGACCCAGGGTACGCCCGGCCAGACGTACAACATCGGTGGCTGCAACGAGCAGAAGAACATTGATGTGGTGCGCAGCATCTGCACGCTGCTGGAAGAGTTGGCCCCGCAAAAACCCGCGGGGGTCGAGCGCTATTTCGACCTGGTCACCTTCGTCGAAGACCGTCCAGGCCATGACCTGCGCTATGCCATTGATGCCGAAAAAATCCAGCGCGAACTGGGATGGCAGCCTCACGAAACCTTCATCAGCGGCCTGCGTAAAACAGTACAGTGGTATATCGATAATCAGGAGTGGTGCCAGCGGGTTCAGGATGGCCGCTATCAGGGACAGCGGCTGGGCTTGACTGACTACAAGGGCTTGATCGCATGAAGGGCATCGTACTGGCAGGCGGTTCAGGTACTCGCCTGCACCCGATCACGCTCGGGGTCTCCAAACAGCTGTTGCCGGTTTACGACAAACCCATGATCTATTACCCGATCTCGGTCCTGATGCTGGCCGGAATCCGGGACATCCTGGTCATTTCCACGCCCCATGATCTGCCGCAATACCGCAACCTGCTGGGCGACGGCAGTCAGTTCGGCGTGCAACTGAGCTATGCCGAGCAGCCGGCACCGGAAGGCCTGGCCCAGGCGTTCCTGATTGGCGAGTCATTCATCGGCGATGATTCGGTGTGCCTGATTCTGGGCGATAACATTTTTCACGGACAGCACTTCACCGAAAAGCTGCAACGAGCCGCCGAAAAAACCAGCGGGGCAACGATTTTCGGTTACTGGGTCAAGGATCCACAACGCTTCGGGGTAATTGATTTCGACGATCAGGGCAACGCGCTGTCGATCGAAGAAAAGCCCCGGCACCCCAAATCCAGTTACGCGGTAACCGGCTTGTACTTCTATGACAATTCAGTGGTCGAGATCGCCAAATCACTCAAGCCTTCAGCCCGGGGCGAACTGGAAATCACCGACATCAACAATGCTTATCTACAGCGAGGAAACCTGCGTGTCGAACGCTTCGGGCGCGGATTCGCCTGGCTTGATACTGGCACCCACGACAGCCTGCTGGAAGCATCGCAGTACGTACAAACCATCGAACATCGCCAGGGACTGAAAATCGCCTGCCTTGAAGAAATTGCCTACAACCTGGGCTGGATCGACCGCGCTCAACTCCTGCAACACGCCCAATACTTTGGCAAGACCGGTTACGGCCAGTACCTGTTCAGCCTGGTCGGTGAAGCACCATGAACGTCATCGCCACCGAACTGCCGGAAGTCCTGATTCTCGAACCGAAGGTCTTTGGAGACGAACGCGGATTTTTCTACGAAAGCTACAACGCCCGGACTTTCCAGCAGGTCACCGGATTGAACCCAACGTTCGTTCAGGACAACCATTCGCGCTCACGCAAGGGCGTGCTACGTGGCCTGCATTACCAACTGGAACATTCCCAGGGGAAACTGACACGCGTGACCATGGGTGAAGTCCTCGACGTTGCCGTGGATATCCGCCGCAGCTCGGCAACCTTTGGCCGTTGGGTGGGTGTACGCTTGTCGGCCGAAAATCACCGTCAACTATGGATCCCGGAAGGGTTCGCCCACGGTTTCGTGGTGCTCAGCGAATACGCCGAACTCCTCTACAAAACCACCGATTACTACACCCCTTCGGCCGAACGCTGCATCCGCTGGGATGATCCTCAATTGGCGATCGACTGGCAGCTTATGCACCCCCCTCAACTGTCCGCCAAGGATCAGGCCGGAAAGCGGCTAAGCGAGGCGGATCTGTTCCCATGAGCACGCCGCTGAAAATTCTGATCAGCGGTCAACATGGCCAAGTGTCGACCGAGTTGCAGAACCACCTCAAAGGACTGGGTCAATTGATTGTGCCGGGGCGCAACGAGTTCGATCTTGCACAACCGCAAATGATTCGTCAGCAAGTGCGCAACCTACGCCCGGACCTGATCATCAATGCCGCCGCGTATACGGCGGTGGATAAGGCCGAACGCGAGCATGCGTCAGCCTTCGCCATCAATGCCACGGCACCGGGAATACTCGCCGAGCAAGCTTTCGAACTTGGCATCCCGCTGATCCACTACTCGACCGACTACGTGTTCGACGGTCGTAAAAGCACCCCCTATACCGAGGCCGACCAGCCCAACCCGCTGAATGTCTACGGTGCCAGCAAACTGGCGGGCGAACAGGCCATCCGCGCGGTCAACGGCGAGCACCTGATCCTGCGCACCAGTTGGGTTTATTCCAGGCACGGGCGCAACTTCCTGTTGACCATGTTGCGACTGCTCCAGGAAAAACCGCACCTGCGCGTCGTCGCCGATCAGATCGGTGCACCGACCTGGGCCGGTACCATCGCGGCCAGCACGCGCGCCCTGATAGAACGCTGGCAAGCGGGGCAACACGGCGCCTGGGGCACCTATCACCTGGCCTGCCAGGGTGAAACCTCATGGTTCGGCTTCGCCCAGGCCATCGCGGAGTCTTTACAGGCGCAGCACCAACCCTGCGCACAACTGCAGGCGATCCCCAGCCGTGATTACCCGACACCCGCCGTTCGGCCGCTGAACTCGCGGCTCGATTGCAGCTTGCTGCAACGACAATGGCAGGTCACTCAACCTGACTGGCGTGATGCGCTCAGCGAGTGCCTTGCGCAACAGGCCTAGGCATAATGCAGCTGTTCCCTCAGGCACCCGATGCTCATGACTCCAGCCCTCCCCCGCAGACCCCGTTGGCGCAGCCTGGCCCTGCTCGCCCTGTGCCTGGCACCTTTGCTGTGGCCACTTGAGCATCTGGCCGAGCGTTATTACCGCAGTGAACTGGCGGGGCAGAATCGTCAGACGCTGGACCTCTACGTCGCCAACCTGCTGGGCACCCTGCACCGCTACGAAGTCTTGCCACAGATCCTCGGCGACCTGCCTGCCCTGCGCGCCGTACTGGGGGCGCCGCAAGACGGTGTCATCCAGGGCAATGCCAACCGTTTCCTGAAAAACATCAGCGCCCAGACCGGCGCCGAAGTCATGTACCTGATGGACACTCGAGGCAACACCCTGGCAGCGTCCAACTGGGACAAACACGACAGCTTTGTCGGCCGAAACTTTGCCTTCCGGCCGTACTTCAGCGAAGCCATGCAAGGCCGCCTCGGGCGTTTTTTCGGCTTGGGCACCACCTCCGGCAAACGCGGCTACTTCTTCGCCGCCGCCGTGCGCAAGGGTGAACAGATCATCGGCGTGCTGGTGATCAAGGTCGACCTGGACCACACCGAAAGCCTGTGGGGTAAAACCCCTGAACAACTGTTGCTGACCGACCATAACGGCGTGGTCATTCTCACCTCGCGAGCCGATTGGCGCTTTCGCGCCACTCGCCCGCTCACTGAACAAGAGCGCCAGGCGATCGCTGCGGTGCAACCCTACCCGACCCGCGATCCCCAGCCGCTGAACCTCAACCCCAACGCCTGGCTGACCCAGACTCAACGGATCGAGGAAACCGGCTGGAGCGTCAGCATTCTTGCGCCCAGAACCCTGATTGATCGCCCGGTGCGCACGGTGGTCGCCATCGGTGGCGCGGCGCTGTTGGTGTTGATGCTGCTGCTGGGGCTGCTGATGCAGCGTCGACGTCACTACCTGCAGCGCATCGACTTCGAAGCCAAGACCCGCCGAGAACTGGAAGCCCGGGTCGCCGAGCGGACCAGCGACCTGGAAGGCCTCAACCGGCGCCTCAAGCAGGAAGTGCTGGAGCGCGAACACGCGCAGCAGGAACTGGTGCGCGCCCAGGATGACCTGGTGCAGGCCGGCAAACTGTCGGCGCTGGGCACCATGTCGGCGAGCATCAGCCACGAACTCAATCAACCGCTGGCCGCGATTCGCAGCTACGCGGAAAACGCCGAGATACTGCTCGACCATGAGCGCACCGAAGACGCCCGCGGCAACCTGAAACTGATCAGCGAGCTGACTGGACGAATGGCCTCGATCATCGCCCATTTGCGCGCCTTTGCCCGTCGCGACCGCCACGCCCCGGAGAGCGTCGCGCTGCAACCGGCGCTGGACGATGCGCTGGCGTTGCTGGCCAAGCGTCGCCGCAGCATGGACGTCGAGCTGATCCGCGACCTGCCGGCGGCCACGCTGTGGGTCGAGGCCGGCGAAACCCGTTTGCGCCAGGTGCTCGGCAATCTGCTGGCCAATGCCCTCGACGCCCTCACCGAAAAAGGCCCGCCGCGCAAACTCTGGCTGAGTGCCGAATCCACTGCCGAGGGCGTCAATCTGTACATTCGCGACAACGGCCCGGGGTTTTGCATGGAAGCCCTGGGACGCGCCAGCGAGCCGTTCTACACCACCAAGACCCGCACTCAGGGGCTTGGCCTGGGACTGGCCATTTGCGAAACCCTGATGCGCGCCTTCGGTGGCGAACTGTCGTTCGCCAACCACAAGGAAGGCGGCGCCCTGATCACCCTGCGGCTGCGCGCTGGCGCACCCGGTGTAAGCCTGCAACCGTCCGAGGACCGCAGTGAATGAGCAACTTCATCGACAACCGCATCCAGGTAGTGCTGATCGACGACGATCCGCACCTGCGCCAGGCCTTGAGCCAGACGCTGGACCTGGCTGGCCTGAAGATCCTGCCCCTGGCCGAAGCCAAGGGCCTGGCCTCGCGTCTTGAGCGCGATTGGCCGGGCGTGGTGGTCAGCGACATCCGCATGCCCGGCATGGACGGTCTCGAACTGCTGAGCGAACTGCACGCCCAAGACCCGGAGTTGCCGGTACTGCTGATCACCGGACACGGCGATGTACCGTTGGCGGTGCAGGCCATGCGTGCCGGTGCTTATGACTTCCTCGAAAAACCCTTTGCCAGCGATGCGTTGCTCGACAGCGTGCGCCGCGCCCTGGCCCTGCGCCAGCTGGTGCTGGAAAACCGCAGCCTGCGGCTGGCCCTGAGTGACCGCAATGAACTGAGTACCCGGCTGATCGGCCACTCGGCGTCGATGCTGCGCCTGCGCGAGCAGATCGCCGCACTGGCGCCGACCAAGGCGGATGTGCTGATCCTCGGTGAAACCGGCGCTGGCAAGGAAGTGGTGGCCCGCGCCCTGCACGACCTGTCGAACCGGCGCAACGGGCCGTTTGTCGCGATCAACGCCGGAGCGCTGGCGGAGTCGGTGGTCGAGAGCGAACTGTTTGGCCACGAGCCCGGCGCCTTCACTGGCGCGCAAAAACGCCGCATCGGCAAATTCGAGTTTGCCAATGGCGGCACGCTGTTCCTCGATGAAATCGAAAGCATGAGCCTGGATGTTCAGGTGAAGCTGCTGCGCTTGCTGCAAGAGCGGGTGGTCGAGCGCCTCGGTGGCAATCAGTTGATCCCGCTGGACATCCGGATCATCGCCGCCACCAAGGAAGACCTGCGCCAGGCCGCCGACCAGGGGCGTTTTCGTGCCGACCTGTACTACCGCCTGAACGTTGCGCCGCTGCGCATTCCACCACTGCGCGAGCGTGGCGAAGATGCGCTGATGATGTTCCAGCACTTTGCCAATGAAGCCAGCGAGCGCCATGGCCTGGCGCCACACGAACTGCAACCGGGCCAGCGCGCCCTGCTGCTGCGCCATACCTGGCCAGGCAACGTGCGCGAACTGCAAAACGCGGCGGAACGCTTCGCCCTCGGGTTGGAGCTGGCGCTGGACATCAATACCCCCGATGGTAGCCCTGCACCCGCCAGCACCCAGTTCGACGGAAACCTGAGCGAGCAAGTGGAAAGTTTCGAAAAGAACCTGATTGCCGCTGAGCTGGCACGCTCTCACAGCTCGCTGCGCAGCGTTGCCGAGGCACTGGGGATTCCACGCAAGACCCTGCATGACAAGCTGCGTAAACACGGGTTGAACTTCGCCGATGCCGCGGGTACCACCACCCACGCCGACGAGATCGATTGAGCCGCGCCGACTAACCTTTACTTAAGCACCAGCACTTTGAGGCCCAGCATGAACCGCGACAGTCGTCACCTGGAATCGATCCTGCACCGCGACATTCCCCTCACGCGGGCCATGGGCTTGAAGGTGCTTGACTGGCAGTCCCATCAACTGCGCCTGCAGCTCCCACTGGAAGCGAACGTCAACCACAAGAGCACCATGTTCGGTGGCAGCCTGTACTGCGGCGCAGTGCTTGTTGGCTGGGGCTGGCTGCATCTGCGCCTGCGTGAAGCCGGCATAGAGAATGGGCACATCGTGATCCAGGAAGGGAAGATCAACTACCCGCTGCCAGTGACCAGCGATGCAACGGCCATTTGCCAAGCGCCGAGTGCAGCGGTTTGGAAAAAATTCGTGACGATGTATGAGCGTTATGGCCGGGCACGGTTAACGCTGCATACGCGGATTGTGAATGTGGGGAGTGATGAAGATGCGGTGACGTTTACCGGGCAATACGTGCTGCACCGCTGAAAAGACCTCGCGGGCAAGCCTTGCTCCAGATGATAGTTCTCACGCTCTGCGTGGGAACGATCAAACAAAGGTGCCGTATGTTCAGGAACGGGCCAGTTCCAGCAGTTTCTCACGCCACGCGGCTTTAGCCGGCAAGGCCAGAAAGAATGAGTTAAGCAACGATTCGCGCGCCGGATAGCTGAACCGTTCGCCGCTCAACTCCAACACTTCACCACCGGCCCCTTCCAACACGCCTTGCGCCGCCGCGGTATCCCATTGCGAAGTCGGTGCCAACCGCGGATAACAATCCGCCGCGCCTTCGGCCAGCAGGCAAAACTTCAGCGAGCTGCCGATATTGGCCAGTTGCAGTTGACCCAGGCTGTCGCTCAACCCGGCCAGCAAACGCTCCTGCTCAGGGCTGGAATGTCGGCGGCTGGCGACCACGGTGAACGCCTCGCCTGCCGGCGGGGTTTCGCGGACCTGGATCGGCAACGGTGCAGCGTCTTTGTCGGCACGCCATGCACCCAGACCGGCACCGCCGAAGTAGCAGCGACCGTTGGTCGGCATCGACACCACGCCAAACACCACCCGGCCCTGTTCAATCAACGCGATGTTGACGGTGAACTCCTCACTCCCGGAAATGAACTCCTTCGTGCCGTCCAGCGGGTCCACCAGCCACCAGCTCTGCCAACCCGCGCGTACGCCTTGAGGGATGTTGGCGTCTTCTTCCGACAACACCGGAATGTTCGGATCAAGGGCTGTCAGCCCCGCCAGAATCACGTGGTGCGCCGCCAGGTCAGCGGCGGTGACCGGCGAATCGTCAGCCTTGGCGGTCACGGCCGTGCCTGTGCGCCAGAACGGCAGGATCGCCTCTCCAGCCTTCAATGCCAGCTCGACGACCGGCGCCATCAACGGATGAGGGAACGTCATGGCTGGAACACTCCACGCTGAGTCAGCAAGTCACGGGCGAGATATAGCGCCGCCAAGGCGCGCCCCTCGGTGAACTGCGGATTCTGCGCCAGCGCCGCCAGCTCACGCAGATTGACCCGATCCAGCCGCATCGGTTCTGGCTCATCACCTTCTAGCCGTTCTTCGTACAGGTCGGTCGCCAGCACCACCTGGATTTTCTGGCTCATGTAACCGGGCGACAGCGACAGCTCGGTCAGGTGCTCCAGTTGCCGCGCGCCATAGCCAGCTTCTTCCTTGAGTTCACGCTCGGCGGCGGCCAGCACGTCTTCGCCGGGTTCGATCAGGCCCTTGGGCAACGACATCTCGTAGGCATCGGTACCACCGCAATACTCTTCGACCAGCACCGCGTGGTCGGCATCGAGCATCGCCACGATCATCACTGCGCCATACCCGGCGCCCTTGCCGACCAATCGCTCATAGGTACGCTCGACGCCATTGGAAAAGCGCAGTTGTACCTCTTCAACGCAGAACAAGCGGCTGGTAGCGACGATCTCGCGGGCTAGGACTTCGGGTTTCTGGCGCATGGCGGCTCCTTGGCGTGAACGGGTTACTATACCCGGCCTGCCCTGATTGTTTATGTCGGATATCTGTTTACCGCTGGAGAAGTCTTCAATGCCATCACTGCCCTGGCGCGACATCGATACCGTTCTGCTGGATATGGACGGCACACTGCTGGACCTGCACTACGACAACCATTTCTGGATGGAGCACCTACCCCAGCGTTACGCCGAGCTGCACGGGGTGAGCCGGGCCATGGCCGAGCTGGAGCTGCAGCCGCTGTTCGAGCGTAACGCCGGCCAGTTGCAGTGGTATTGCCTGGATTTCTGGAGCAGTGAACTGAAGATCCCGGTGCGCGAGCTGAAGCTGGAGACCGCTCATCTGATTGCGCTGCGCCCGGACGCCGATACCTTTCTGGCGGCGATCAAACAGGCCGGCAAGCGCGTGATCCTGATCACCAATGCGCACCGCGACTCACTGTCGCTGAAACTGGAAAGAATCGAGCTTGCACCGTACTTCGAGCGGCTGATCAGTTCCCACGACTACGGCTTCCCCAAGGAAAACCCGCAATTCTGGGACGCCCTGCGCGCCGATATCGACTTCGACCCGGTACGCAGCCTGTTCATCGACGATACCTTGCCGATCCTGCGCAGTGCTCGGGATTTTGGCGTGGCGCATTTACTGGCGGTGAGTGTGCCGGACAGCCGCAAGGCGCCCAAAGACACCGCGGAGTTTGCGGCGGTGGGTGATTATCGGGCATTGATCGAAGGGTTGTAGCAAGCATTGTGGAGAGGGAGCTTGCTCCCTCTCCACAGGTCCCGTGTTACTCAGGAATACGCAACGACTGCCCTGGATAGATCTTGTCCGGGTGCGACAGCATGGGTTTGTTGGCTTCGAAAATTTTGTTGTACAGGTTGGCATTGCCGTACACGGTCAGAGAAATCGCGCTCAGGGTGTCGCCCTTCTTCACCACCACAAAACGGGCTGCCGCGACAGCCGGGCCGGTCACGACGATCTGATCGTCCACACTGCCAACGCCAGCAATATTGCCCACCGCCAGGAGGATTTTTTCTTTCTCTTCCTGACTGGCCACTTCGCCGGTCACCGTGACCTTGTCACCATCCACCGTGGCCTGCACATTCGGGTTGCCCAGGCCGACCTTCGCGATATGCTCCTTCAATTGCTCGCTCGCATTGGCGTTACCCGGTGTCAGCAAATCAATCAGTTTCTCGCCTGCTTCTTTCACAAAGCTCAAAAGACTCATGGTGCACTCTCCTTGGGTTTATAGGTCCGGTCGCGAAAGACTAGACCAAGACGGTGCAACGTGGTTCCCGGCCGACCAATGACGCCCATTACGCACACGCGCTAGAATCCTCCTCCTGGCCTGCTGCGCACTGGAGCGACGATGGACATCAAACAGCTGAAATTCCTCATCGCCCTCGACGAAACCCGGCACTTTGGCCAGGCGGCCGCGCGCTGCCACATCACCCAGCCCACGCTGTCGATGCGCTTGCGCAGCCTTGAAGAAGAGCTTGATTTGCCACTGGTCAATCGTGGCCAGCGCTTTGAAGGGTTCACCGCGCCGGGCGAGCGGGTGCTGGCCTGGGCGCGCACCGTGCTCGCCGCCTATGACGGGCTGCAGGCGGAGGCCGCAGCCTGTCGCGGCAACCTGGTCGGTACGCTGCGCCTGGGGGTGGTGCCGCTGTCGAGTTTCGATCCTCTGCCGCTGATGCAACAACTGCACGGCGAACACCCCAATTTGCGCTTCGAACTGTCCGCCTTGAGTTCCGAACAGATCCTCGAGCAACTGGCCAACAACCGGCTGGACTTGGGAGTGTCCTATCTGGAGCGTCTGGACGGCGAACGCTTCGACTCGCTGGCGTTCAGCGAAACCCGCATGGGCTTGCTCTATGACCAACGCTTCTTCAGCTTCGGTGACACGCCATTGAGCTGGGAGGCGCTGATCGAGTTGCCGCTGGGCATGCTCACCAGCGGCATGCACTTTCGCCAGTCCATCGACCACAACTTCCACAGCCGGGGCCTTAACCCGCAACCGCTGCTGCAGACCGACGCCGTTCATCAACTGCTGCAAGCCGTACACGGCGGCCTGTGTTGCGCGGTGATGCCCCTGGAAGGTGGCCTGGAATCACTGACCGAACACTTGCGCCTGCAACCGATTGAAAACGCGCAAACCCTTGGCCGACTGGGCTTGATCATGCGTCGCAGCGCACCACGCTCGGCGCTGGCGGAAGCCTGTTTTGCGATCTATCAGAAATCACTGACAGGCTTTTGATCGACGGCATCTATCGGCAGATCAGTAATAGCGATTAGACGCGACACTTTGCCGCGCCTAGGATTAAGGCTGGATAACCCGCCGGTATTGCCCCATGAACGCCAAGCGCCCGGCCTGCGCGGCGCCTGCTCCAGTAACGCCCGCGCCCGCCGCCAGTCAGAGCTACCAGTACTGCAACCTTGATCACAGTGAGTCAGCCAGCACCGCGCTCGCTGAGGAAGTGGCGCTGGCGATCGCCTACAACGGCATCAGCCAGGCCGTGATGCTGGTCACCCCGACCGACCTGGAAGACTTCATTGTCGGCTTCAGCCTGGGCAGCGGGATCATCAGCGACCTGTCCGACATCTATGACCTGCAATTGACGGGCGCAGGCAGCGCGCAGTACGCGCAGGTCAACATTGCCAGCCGCGCCTTCTGGAACCTCAAGCAGCAGCGTCGGCAACTGGCCGGCACCAGCGGTTGCGGCCTCTGCGGCGTGGAAGCCGTGGAACAGGCCCTGCCGCAACTCAAGGTACTGCCCGGGGCACCGCTGCCTCCCGCGCACTGGCTCGAGGGCCTGCGCCAGCGCATTGGCGCCTTCCAGCCTCTGGGCCAGCACTGCGGTGCGGTGCATGCGGCGGTGTTCATGAACAACCAGGGCGAGCTGCTGCTTGGCCGTGAAGACATCGGCCGGCACAACGCCCTCGACAAGCTGATCGGCGCCCTGGTGCGCCAGAACATCCCGACGGCCGGCGGGCTGGCGATTGTCACCAGCCGCTGCAGCCTCGAACTGATCCAGAAAGTCCTGCGCGCCGGCATCCAGACCCTGGTCAGCCTGTCGTCGCCCACCGGCCTTGCCTTGCAATGGGCACGCCGGCACAACCTCAACCTCATCCACCTGCCGCAGAAAAGTGCGCCGCGGGTCTACAGCCCAGCGATGGAGAATCAAGCGTGAGCACTCATCATCAAGCCGACCAGACACCCACCCCGCGCTACAAGCCCTACAAGGGCCCGGCCGGTGGCTGGGGCGCATTGATCAGTGTTGCCCAGGCCTGGCTGACCAGCGACAACGCGCTGAAAAACCTGCGCATGATGCTCAAGACCAACCAGAACGGCGGTTTCGACTGCCCGGGTTGCGCCTGGGGCGATTCCCCGGAAAGCGGCCTGGTCAAGTTCTGTGAAAACGGTGCCAAGGCCGTCAACTGGGAAGCCACCAAGCGTCGCGTCGATGCGGCATTCTTTGCCAAGCACAGCGTCAGCGCCCTGCTGGAACAGAGCGACTACTGGCTCGAGTACCAGGGCCGGTTGACCGAACCCATGCGCTACGACGCCGACACCGATCGCTACACCCCGATCAGCTGGGACGCGGCGTTCACGCTGATCGGCCAACACCTGCAGAACCTGCCAAGTCCCGATCAGGCCGAGTTCTACACCTCGGGGCGCGCCAGCAACGAAGCGGCGTACCTGTATCAATTGTTTGTCCGTGCATTCGGCACCAATAACTTCCCTGACTGCTCGAACATGTGCCACGAGGCCAGCGGCGTGGCCCTGGCGCAAAGTATCGGGGTCGGTAAAGGGACCGTGACCTTCGACGACTTCGAACATGCCGACGCGATTTTCGTCTGGGGCCAGAACCCCGGCACTAACCACCCGCGGATGCTCGAACCCCTGCGCGAAGCGGTCAAGCGCGGTGCCCAGGTGGTGTGCATCAACCCGCTGAAAGAGCGGGGCCTGGAACGCTTCCAGCACCCGCAGCACCCGATCGAAATGCTCACCAACGGCGACAAACCGACCAACACCGCGTATTTCCGCCCGGCGCTGGGTGGTGACATGGCCTTGTTGCGCGGCATGGCCAAGTTCCTCCTGCAATGGGAGCGCGAAGCCCAGGGCAGTGGGGCGCCGGCCGTGTTTGACCATGCCTTCCTCAACGAACACACGGTCAATATCCTCGACTACCTGAACCAGATCGACGACACCCCGTGGGAGCAGATCGTCGAGCAGTCCGGCCTGACGCTGGTC
This sequence comes from Pseudomonas sp. Irchel s3a18, assembly GCF_900187535.1. Lineage (NCBI taxonomy): Bacteria > Pseudomonadati > Pseudomonadota > Gammaproteobacteria > Pseudomonadales > Pseudomonadaceae > Pseudomonas > Pseudomonas sp. Irchel s3a18. The sequence continues at coordinate 29,010 of NZ_FYDV01000020.1, forward strand.
GAGATCGAACAAGCGGCGCGCATGTACGCCAAAGGCCAGAACGTCATTATGTGCTGGGCCATGGGCATCACCCAGCACCGCCACTCGGTGCCAACCATCCAGGAAATTGCCAACCTGATGCTGTTGCGCGGCAACATCGGCCGTCCAGGCGCGGGCCTGTGTCCGGTGCGCGGGCACAGCAACGTGCAAGGCGACCGGACCATGGGCATCAATGAACGCCCGCCAGTGGCTTTCCTGGATTCACTGGAGCGTCGCTTTCAGTTCAAGGTGCCCCGTGAAAACGGCCACAACGTGGTCGAGGCGATTCACGCCATGCTTGAAGGCCGTTCGAAAGTCTTTATCGGCCTGGGTGGCAACTTCGCCCAGGCGACACCGGACAGCCCACGGACCTTCCAGGCGCTGCGTAACTGCGACCTCACGGTACAGATCAGCACCAAGCTCAACCGCAGCCATCTGGCCCACGGCAAAGAAGCGTTGATCCTGCCGTGCCTGGGCCGCACCGACATCGACCTGCAAACCGAAGGGGCGCAAGCGGTCACCGTGGAAGACTCCTTCAGCATGGTTCACGCCTCCAATGGCCAGCTTCAGCCGCTGTCCCGCCAGATGCGTTCCGAGCCATCGATCATTGCCGGTATCGCCGCCGCAACCCTGGGCAGCACACCGGTCGACTGGACCTGGCTGGTCGCCGATTACCGCCGTATTCGCGAACTGATCGCCGACACCATCCCGGGCTTCAAGGACTTCAACCAGAAGATCGAACACCCGGGCGGCTTCTACCTGGGCAACAGTGCCGGCGCCCGGCGCTGGAACACGGCGTCAGGACGCGCCAACTTCCGCCCCAACATCCTGCCGTCGGACCTCGTGCACGAACGCACCCGCGCCACCGGGCAGTTGCCGGACCTGATCATGCAGTCGATGCGCTCCCACGATCAGTACAACACCACCATTTACGGGCTCGATGATCGTTACCGTGGTGTCAAGGGGCAGCGTGACGTGCTGTTCGTCAATGAAGCCGACATCATTCGCCTGGGCTTCAAGCCCGGGCAAAAGGCCGACATCGTGTCGATCTGGGATGATGATCGTGAACGGCGGGTCAAGGGCTTCACCCTGCTGGCCTTTGACATTCCAGCCGGGCAGGCGGCAGCCTACTACCCGGAAGTGAACCCGCTGGTGCCTCTGGAAAGCACCGGGGATGGCAGCCATACGCCAACCTCCAAGTTCGTGGCGATCCGCCTGGAGGCGGCCAGTGACAGTGGGCTGATCATGGCCAGGTCGGCCTGAGGCAAGGCGCCTGCGTATTCAGCCAATATCCCTGCCGGCTGCACTCGCTTCACGTTTCAAACGCCCACAAAAAAGGCCGCTTTTACATAAAAGCGGCCTGTCTCAAGTAGCTAAAGACCCGCGAAAACCAATAAAGTTCCGTCTAAAAAACAACAACTTAGCAAAATGTGCACAAGTCGTGTTACTCGTCGGATTTCGATTGTAACCGTCCTGTCACAGCCTCAGGATCGCCTCGTCATCCCTTTGAGGCTCCTCTAATGAAGTTCTCCTCGATTCTCTTGTTGTCCCTTGGCCTGATCAGCGGCGTAGCGTCAGCTGGAGGCAACACCGAAGCCGGTGTGGGCGGCGCATTGGGCGGGGTTCTTGGCTCGGTCGTCGGTCAGTCACTGGGCGGTAACACCGGCTCGACCATTGGTGCCGCACTGGGTGGTGCGGGTGGTAGTGCGGTGGGTGCCAACAAACACAGCCGTGGTGAAGCCGCCATCGGCGGTGCACTCGGCGCGGCCGGCGGCAACGTGGTCGGTCGCAACGTAGGTGGCACTACAGGTAGCCTGATCGGCGCAGCCGCTGGCGGTGGTGCGGGTGGCGCGCTGGGCAACTACATGGGCAACAAATACGATAACGATGATGACGATGACGATAACGGTCATCGCCGCTATCGCGGTGGCCACGACGATCGCCGCTACTACCGTGATGGTCACCCGGGCCGTGGCCATGCCTATGGGCATCGCAAGCACAAGCACCGTTACTATCGCGACTAAACACCACGCCGCATCACGACCGAGACTCAAAAAAAATCGCAGCCCCCGGGCTGCGATTTTTCGTTTCACACCACCAACCGCTCCAGGGCCTGGCGTAACCCGCCAGGAATCGTCACCGGCTGGTTCGACGCCCGGTCCACAAAAACGTGGACAAAGCGCCCCGCCGCACAAGCCTCCTCTTCCCCGGCCTTGAACACGGCCAGCTCGTACTGCACCGAACTGTTGCCCAGTTTGCCCACCCGCAAGCCGATCTCGATGCGCTCGGGAAAGGCAATCGATGCGAAGTAGTCACAGGCCGAGCTCACCACAAAGCCCACGACCTCGCCGTCGTGAATATCCAGACCACCGACTTCGATCAGGTAGGTGTTCACCGCCGTATCGAAAAAGCTGTAGTAGGTCACGTTGTTCACATGACCGTAGACATCATTGTCGTGCCACCGGGTGATGATCGGCTGGAAGTGACGGTAGTCGGTACGTTGTGGCATGCGGTCGGTCATCGGGTTTCTCGTCAAAGGGACTGGCAGTGTGCTGATTGTGATGGTCGATCAGACAGCCTGTCACTGGGCGAAATGTCCGCCCTTGACCGCCAGCTCAGCGATCACTTGTGCCGGCTTCCACAACGCCCCCTGCTCCGCCTCAAGGCGCAGCAAACGGGCATGGATGTTCGCCAGCCCCTGCTGATCGGCCCAGGCCATTGGCCCGCCCTTGTCCGCCGGAAAACCATAGCCGTTGAGGTACACCCGATCGATGTCGTGAGCGCAATCGGCGATACCTTCCTGAAGAATCTTCGCCCCTTCGTTCACCAGGGCCAGCAGGCAGCGCTCAAGGATCTCTTCGGTGCCGATCTCCCGGCGCTGGTAACCCAGTTCTTCACTGACTCGCTGCACCAGCGCATCCACCTCGACATCGTGCTCGGCCTGACGGCTGCCGGGCTCGTAGTGGTAAAAACCGTTGCCACTCTTCTGACCGAAACGCCCCAGTTCGCACAGGCGGTTATCCACCTGAATCTCGGCTTCGTCCTGACCGATACCCGCCAGCTCCCGGGCCCGCCAGCCGAGGTCGATGCCAACCACGTCGTACATGCGAAATGGCCCCATGGCAAAACCGAAGCCTTGCAACACGGCATCCACTTGATAGGGGAATGCGCCTTCAAGCAACATCTTGCGTGCTTCAAGCACGTAGGTATTGAGCATCCGGTTGCCAATAAAACCGGAGCAGTTGCCTGCCACCACACTGACCTTGCCCATGCGCTGGCCAAGAACCCCGGCAGCCTCGAGCACCGCAGGGACCGTCTGCTCACCCCGGACGATTTCCAGCAGTTTCATGATGTGCGCCGGACTGAAGAAGTGCAGGCCCAGCACTTGTTGAGGACGCTGTGTCACGGCGGCAATGGCGTCGATGTCCAGCGCCGAGGTGTTGCTGGCGAGAATCGCTTCTGGCTTGAGCAGGCCATCGAGCTCACGGAAAATGTTCTGCTTGAGCTCGAGGTTTTCGTAGACCGCCTCGATCACCAGGTCGACGTCGCGGATCGCCGGATAGTCGAGCGCCGCGGTCACCCGAGCGATACGCGCATCGGCTTCGGCTTGATCAATGCGGCCCTGACGGACGTTGTGAGCCCAGGTGTCGGCAATGGCTGTAAGGGCCTGGTCGAGCATCTGCGGATTGTTGTCGACCCATTGCACCGGCACCCCGGCGTTGGCCAGGCACATGACGATGCCACGGCCCATGGTGCCTGCGCCGATCACGGCGGCACGCTGAATCTGGAAGGGCGTCTGGCTCATTGTTTGCTCTCTTGTTGGCGATCCAAAGACAGCGTCCACCATAGTCAGCCCGGCAGCGTTTTTGAAGTTTATTCCCGTGATGGGCGACATTCAGCGGATGGATGTTCCTCCCGACTCAACGCTCGATCTTTCCCTCGCTCTGCGTGGAAATGCAGCCCGTGACGCTCCGCGTCAGCCCGGCAACTGGCTTTGCGCCCAACCCCGCACCTCGGCATAGGGATAATTCTCCAGTGCCGCAAACCCGTGAATCGCGCGGGCCTTGAGCTTGGTGAACAGCGGCACGCTGATACCGCACAAGAACCGGGTCAGGCGCTCTGCACTCGGCACACTGCCGTTGTAGGCCTGATGCTTGTGGATAAAATCGCCACAGAGCGCATCGAAGTTTTTATCCACAAGCGCAGGCAACAGCGGCGGCTCCGGTAAACGGGCAACCTGTCCATGACACACCGAACAATGCCCACATTGTTGCGGTGCATTATCGTCGCCGAAATACCGCGCCAAGCGGTGACCCAGGCAGTGCTCGGTGGCGAACAGGTCGAGCATCGCGTGGATACGTGAGATTTCCGTACGCTCATGTCGGGTGAAATAGGCGTGCAGTTCGACGCTCAAGGCCTGAGCGTCAAAATGGCTCTGCAACAGGCTGTAGACCTCGGTCATCTGCTTGCTTTCAAGCTCGACCCAGCCTTTTTCCTGAAAGTAATCCAGCGCCTTGACCACCCGGGCACGCTCGGCCTGATGCTGGAGATACAGCGCGTCGAAATTCACGGTGGCCCAGGTTCGCGCCCGGTTCGAGGTCTGGATGATCGCGTCGACGAAGTCCCGGCGCTCGCCCTCGAAACGCGCCAACAGCACCTCGGGTTCCACCAGGAACTTGAACCGGTACTCGGCAAAGTAGGCATAACGAGGCGCGATCAAACCTTTGAGCTCAAGCTGCACCAGCAAGGTCTTGAGCGGCAACTGGCGAATGTTGCTCTGGTCGGCCAGCGGCCCCAGCAGGAACTCCCACTGCCCGTCCGGCGCTGCGGCCTGCAGCTCATCCAGCACACAACGGATGCCCTCCAGCTCCGGCGTATCGCCGTAGACGAAGTTCTCCAGCACGTTGAGGCTGTCGCGGTTGGCCAGCACCAGGCAATCGGACGGCTGCCCGTCACGCCCGGCACGACCGATTTCCTGGCTGTAGTTCTCGATGGATTTGGGCAGATCAAAGTGCACTACGTTACGGATGTCGCTCTTGTCGATACCCATGCCGAAAGCGATGGTGGCGACGATGCAAGTGGACTGCCCGCCCATGAACCGACGTTGAATCGCCTCGCGCTGCTCATGGGGCAAACCCGCGTGGTAGGCCTCGGCCTGAAGCCCGTTCTGGCTCAGGTGCTGAGCAATCTGCTCGGCGGTTTTCTGCAAGGTCACGTAGACGATGCTCGGCTGCCCGGCACGTTGGCCCATCCACTCCAGCAGGCGGCGGCGCTTGTCCTGGCCGCGCACCGGTTCAACCAGCAAATTGAGGTTAGGCCGGTAGAATCCGGTGGTCACCACATCGTCTGGTGCGATGGCGAACTTCGCCTGCATGTCGGCGATCACCTTGGGCGTGGCGGTCGCGGTCAGCAGCAAGGCCTGGGGGATATTGAACTGACGCTGGTAGTCCGGCAGCTTCAGGTAATCGGGGCGGAAGTTGTGACCCCACTCGGAAATGCAGTGCGCCTCGTCCACCACCAACAACGAGATCGGCACCTGCTGCAGGAAGTTGCGAAAGCGCTCGTTCTTCAGGCGCTCCACGGAAATCATCAGGATCTTCAACTCGCCACTGCGCGCCCGCGCCATCACCTCGTTGGCGTCGTCGCGACTCTGGGCCGAATCAATACTCGCTGCCGCGATCCCGTGGCGCTGCAAGAACGCCAACTGGTCCTGCATCAGCGCCAGCAACGGCGAGACCACCAGTGTCAGGTGCGGCAGCAACAAGGCGGGCAGTTGATAACACAAGGACTTGCCAGACCCGGTCGGGAAAATCGCCGCTGCCGAACGTCCGGCCAGCACCGCACTGACTGCCGCTTCCTGGCCAGGCCGGAACTGTGGATAACCAAAGACCTGTTCGAGGGTGTTGTGCATAAGCGGTCACTCCGTTGACGGCTGCCACGCCAAAGGCCCGGACAGAGAAGCAGCGCGTAGAGAAAAGGTCGGGGGCGAAACGCTCTCGATAGATACAAACAGAACCACTAATTCTCTCATGAACCAAGGGTTCAATCGTTTAGGTTCATGACTCACCTGACGGGCCTGAGCGCCCCATTGAAAACCCGGCCACAGGCGAAGCGTCCTCGTCGCAGGAAGCTTCGCAGGCATGGATGCCACTGAAGGAACACCCTATGAATCAAATGCTACCGTCTCTTGCTCTCTTGCGACCGTCACGCCTGGGCTTGGTCGCCCTGCCGCTGCTGCTGAGCGGCTGCCAGAACATGACCACACCTGCCGTAGTCGACCCTGCCGCACAGGGTTACGAAACACCGGAATATCACGCCCTGAAAGGGCTGGCGATCATTAAAGCGTCGTCAATCTACGCTCGCGGCGCAAGCGGTCAGGGCGTGAGCGTCGCCCTGATCGACTCCGGGCTGAATGCCGACCTGCCTGAGTTCCAGGGACGCATTGGCGATCCTGGATACGATTACGTGACGAACCAGCCGGGTACGACCGACAGGGTCGGCCACGGAACACAGATGGCCGGCATCATTGCCGCCAACAAGGATGATCAAGGCATGCATGGTGTCGCTTTCAGCGCCCAACTGATCCCCATGCGATTTGGCGATGATGATCAACCCTTCTTCTTCGACAGTGAAATCGCTCAGTCGTGGACGTATGCGTTCGGCAAAGGGGCGCGTATTTTCAACAACTCATGGGCCAATGACATTCCGGCAACCGAGATCACCGAGTCGCGCTACAAGCAGGTCATGCCCGAATCCCTCACCGTGGCCCGGCAACTGGTCAATGAGGGCGCGGTATTCGTGTTTCCGACCGGCAATGAGCTCAGACGCGAACCCCTGGCCGAGCCCGGCTTGCCAGTGGCGGTGCCGGAGCTGGAAAAGGGATGGCTCGCCGTCGTTGCCCTGAAGCAGGACGGCACAGCTATCAACGCCAAATCAAACTACTGCGGCGTTGCCAGGGACTGGTGCATCGCTATTCCCGGGGGTGACTCCTCCGCCGGCACTGGCTTGCAGACCACCTTGAAGTCCGGCAAATACGGCGAAACGGCGGGTACTTCACCGGCTGCGGCCATGGTCAGCGGGGCCCTGGCCGCATTGCAGAGCCGTTACCCGCAGATGAGCCCGCAACAGATTCGCCAGCACCTGCTCAAACACACAAACCGGACCGGCATCTATGCCAACAGCGAAGTGTACGGCCAGGGCCTGCTGGACCTTGAAGCTGCCTCCCGTCAACCACCACAGCACGTGATCGGGCAAGGAACTGATTGAAACATCGATACCTCACAGCAGCCGGAGACGACTGCTGTACGGGAAAGCCCCTACAAATATTGACGCCCCCTCTGCTGCAGTTTTACAGGTGAAACCACGCAAGCACCTGAACAATCCGACTTATCGATCGCTCACTACGAATACCTCAACCCTCGAGTAGGACGAGGACGCAACAGCCTGAAAACGCCCTACAGATCCTGTCCATGCGGGCCATCTTGCTGAATTCAAACAGCCCTCTTTATAGTTTGCTGCGCAGCCGAGCAACCGTAAGTGTGAACTCTCTTGCGTCAGCGCACGGCCCTGCCGAGCGACTCCGCCAATGCGCACTGGACTGACCCCGATGAACACCAGCACCTCGCCAACAGACCGTTACCACCCGCTCAATTCCACCGCGGGTGACACTCCCGCGCTGCTCATCGACACCCTGGCCAGCCCCCAGGCCCTGCTCGAAGCCGCCCAGCAACGCATCCGTGCCGCCAGCGACCTGCTCGAAACGCTGTATTGCCTGAGCTTCAACCAGGCCGACTGCAAAGACATCCCGCACATCGTCAACGCGCTGTACCTGTTGACGCAGGATGGCAGCGATTTGCTGCAGGTGGTGCAACAGCGGATGGCGCAATAAAACGAGCCTTGCTCGCGGAGCCAGAACCTTTCCCGCAAGCCCGGCACGCCCTACCATGCCTGCCTGCCTGCCTCAACCGGAAGGTCAACCATGAACCTCGCCCCCCACTTCCCCGATGACCACGCCATGCGCCTGCTCATGCAGTTGCTGCACGAAGAACTCGGCCTGCCCGAACGCAAAACCATCAGCCTCGATACCTCGATCAATTTCGATCTTGGCTGCGACGGCACAGATGCCCGGCACCTGATGGAAGCACTGGAAGAACAGTTCGCCATCGACTTCATCGACTACGACGCCTATCGCTACTTCCAACCCGAAGGCTACGATGTGTTCATCAAGCGCAGGGCCAAGGGGCGGGGCGATAAGCTCCCGCTGACTATCGGCATGCTCTACCAGGCCAGCAAGGCCCAACGCTGGGACACGCAGGTGCTCGAAGGCCTGTAGCGTCCACAGCGCATCACTATAAGGACATAGCGTGGACGTACTGATGGGCCTGTTGGCGGCTGCACTCTGGGGGGGCACGGATTTTTTCATGGGCCTGAACGCCCGCGCGGTCGGCGTGAAGCGCGCCGTGTATTTTGGCCAGGCCCTGGGCTTTGTGATCATGAGCCTGCTGCTGGTGATATTCCCCGCCTACCTGCTCAAATCCCTCGCTGCGCCCTTGAGCGTCTGGGGCATGGGTGTGTGCGCCGCCGTGCTCACCGTCTCCGGCGCCCTGTCGCTGTCCAAGGCCTTCTCCCTCGGCAAGGCCTCCATCGTCGCGCCGCTGGTGACCTCCTATGGTGTGGTCACCACCCTGCTGTCCTGGGCCAGTGGTGAACACATCAGCCTGATCCAGTGGCTGTGCATTGCCCTCTGCGTGGTCGGCGTCATCCTGTCCGGCCGCCACGCCGACAACGGCCTGCCCCACAGCACGGATACCCGTCAATCCATTGCCTTCGCCCTGCTTGCCGCCGTGTTCTACGGCACCAGTTTCTGGCTGCAAGGCCAGTTCATCCTGCCGGTCCTGGGGCCGATCACCATGCTCTGGCTCGCCTACCTGGTGGGCTTCAGCGTATTGGTGTTGATCGTTCTCAAGATCAAGGATGGCCTGAAGATCCCACCGCTGAAAAACTGCATGACCCTCACCGCCGCCAGCCTGATGAACCTCGGGGGTTTTTCTTCGTTTGCCTGGGGCGCGGCGGTGGGTTCAGTGTCCGTGGTGACCGTGATCAGCACACTGTCTGGCGGGATTGCGGCAATCCTGGGGTATGTGTTTTTCAAAGAGCGCCTGGGAAAAGTACAGGTGCTGGGGGTTGTCCTGGTGCTGGTGGGGGCGTTTGTATTGCACCTGAAAACCTGAGGCGAACGCTGAATGACAAAAAAAAGCCGCCCCGAAGGGCGGCTTTCTCATTTGCATCAAACCAACACTTACAACTTAGGACCCGCAGCCTTGATCGCGTCGCTCACGTCGAACTTCTTGAAGTTCTCGATGAACAGGCCGGCCAGTGCCTTGGCGGCTTCGTCGTAGGCGGCTTTGTCAGCCCAGGTGTTGCGCGGGTTCAGCAGGCCAGTCTCAACGCCCGGTACGGCCAGTGGCACGTCGAGGTTGATGGTGTCCAGGTGCTCGGTCTCGGCACCGATCAACGCGCCGCTCTGGATCGCTGCGATCACGCCGCGAGTGGTCGGGATGTTGAAGCGGTTGCCAACACCGTAGCCACCGCCGGTCCAGCCGGTGTTGACCAGGTAGACCTTGGAGCCGAAGCCGCGGATGCGCTTGATCAGCAGCTCTGCGTATTCGCCAGCCGGACGCGGGAAGAACGGTGCGCCGAAGCAGGTGGAGAAGGTCGACTTGATGCCACTGCCCGAACCCATTTCAGTCGAGCCCACCAGAGCGGTGTAGCCGGACAGGAAGTGGTAGGCCGCTTGCTCTTCGCTGAGGATCGACACAGGTGGCAGTACGCCGGTCAGGTCGCAGGTCAGGAAGATCACAGCGTTTGGCTCGCCACCGAGGTTTTGCTCGGAACGCTTCTCGACGTGTTCCAGCGGGTAGGCTGCGCGGCTGTTCTGGGTCAGGCTGCCGTCGGCGTAGTCCGCTTTCTTGGCATCGTCCAGCACAACGTTTTCCAGGACCGCGCCGTGCTTGATGGCTTTCCAGATAACCGGCTCATTCTTCTCGGACAGGTCGATGCACTTGGCATAGCAACCGCCTTCGATGTTGAACACCACGCCCTCGCCCCAGCCGTGCTCGTCGTCACCGATCAGGTAACGGCTTTCATCGGCGGACAGGGTGGTTTTGCCAGTACCGGACAAACCGAAGAACAGGGTCACGTCGCCCTCTTCACCGATGTTGGCAGCACAGTGCATTGGCAGCACGTCGGCGGCCGGCAGCAGGAAGTTCTGCACCGAGAACATGGCTTTCTTCATTTCACCGGCGTAACGCATGCCAGCGATCAGTACTTTCTTCTGAGCGAAGTTGATGATCACGCAGCCATCGGAGTTGGTGCCATCACGCTCTGGAACGCACTCGAAGTTGGCAACGTTGAGGACCTGCCACTCTTCACGGCCAGCCGGGTTGTACTGGGCTGGATTGATGAAGAGGCAGCGGCCGAACAGGTTCTGCCAGGCGGTCTGAGTGGTCATTTTCACGGCCAGGTAGTGCTCGGCGGCCGCACCTACATGCACGTGGGAAACGAAATGCTCTTGCCCGTTGTTGAACGCCTCGACGCGAGCCCACAGGGCATCGAACTTGTCGGCCGGGAACTTGCGGTTGATCGCGCCCCAGGCGATTGCGTCCTGAGTGCCTGGCTCTTCAACAATGAAACGGTCAGCGGGCGAGCGGCCGGTACGGTGACCGGTGCGAACAACCAGCGCGCCGGTATCGGCAAGCTCGCCTTCACCGCGATTGAGGGCTTGTTTAACCAGATCATCAACACTCAGATCGGTGTACACGGCGTTATTGGCTTGCGTCATGAGGTTCCCCGTCGGCCAGTGGCCGAGTGCTCCAAACGTTTTGTAGTAGAAAGTCCTGCACTACTACCGCGAAAAAAGTGGGCCGGATTATGCCAGAAACGCCCAAAAAAAGTAGGGCCCTCCCGTCAGGACGGCGTTATACCAGCATTTGCCAGTTAATTTACCTGCGCTGAAACGTTTTAGTGACGAGTATCTGACGGCGTATCGACACCCGCTCCGGCGAACAATTGGGTGATATCGGCCGCATCGAACAGATAACGCTCATTGCAGAACTGGCAGTCGATCTCGATCGCGCCACCGTGCTCAAGCACCAACTTCTGAGCATCGTCCTGACCCAGGCTGACCAGCGCGTTACCGGAGCGCTCACGGGAGCAACTGCAACGGAAGCGCAGTTTCTGCACGTCGAACAGACGGACCTGCTCTTCGTGATAGAGGCGGTGCAACACGGTTTCGTTGTCCAGGCTCAGCAGTTCATCGGCGGTCAGGGTGCTGCCCAGCGCGGTGATGTGCTGCCAGCTGGCGGCGCGTTCTTCTTCATCTTTCAGGCGGTCGGCCGGCAGTTGTTGCAGCAGCAGGCCACGGGCGCGACGGCCATCGGCGTGCAGCCAGAAACGCGTACCCACTTGTTGGGACATGACGAAATAGTTGGTGAAGCATTCCGACAGGGTCGCGCCGTCGAGGTCGACGATACCCTGATAGCGCTGGCCCTGGGTCGGGTCGACGGTCAGTGCCAGGACACCGTTGGGCATCAGGTCGGCCAGGGTCGCATCAGGAGCGATCTTGTCCGCCTCATAACGGGCCAGGCCGCGAATTTCGCGCGCGCTCGAGCATTCGATCATCAGCAGCGGAACCGGGCCTTCGGAGCGCGCCTGAAGGATCAGCAAGCCATCGAACTTCAAGGTGCCGACCAGCAGCGCCGCGGCCGCCATCAACTCGCCAAGCAGTTGAGCTACCGGCTCCGGATAGGGGTGCTTGGCAAGGACTTCGGCATAGCTACGCTCCAACGCAACCAGCTCGCCGCGGGTATCGCTGTCATCGAAGATGAAGCGTTGGGTGTAGTCGGTATCCGGTAGATCAGTCATAGGTCTGGGTATCTGAAGTGATAACAAAATAAGTACGAGGGCCGGAAATCACAAACTCGCACCCCCTTGGGTGCGTGATTTTCAACCATGGGAGGCATTTTATGGACAATCGGGGCGCGTTCCAAGCAAGGTTGGACGCTCGGCGATGGATGCGCTGTCATTGAGTCCCGATAACGCTACCGGGATCAGGTTACTCCGCTGTATTCCCACCATGGAACTTGAACAGATCCCGGCGCTGTTTCTTGCTCGGCTTGCCGTCGGTGCTGACGCCCAGGGCGCCAGCCTTGCGCTGGGCAGCGGCGTTTTCGCGCTTGGCGATACTGGCTGGGGTCTCAACGTACAATGTCTGGGCTTCGGGGGCACCACGACGCACGATCGACAGCGCCTGGACCACCACCGTGCGCTCGTCGAAACCGGTCCGGATCTGAAACTCGTCACCGATTCTAGGCTCCTTGCCCGGCTTGCAACGCTCACCCCGACAATGCACTTTGCCGCTCTCGATGGCGGCCTTGGCCAGCGCGCGTGTCTTGTAGAATCGCGCCGCCCACAACCACTTGTCGAGACGGACTTTATCGTCCTCTTCGGTTTTTTGTGCCATGGGATTTCCTCATTCTGAAATATTTCCGAACTGTACTACCGTTTCTGTCGTGCCATGAATTTCACCCGGTCAGCTTACAATGCGCGACGTCCTCGGGCTGCACCCGAGGGAAGGAAATCCGGGCTGTAGATATCTGTCGCCTTTTAACCACTATTCTGCGTGAATACTGCACATTCGACCGCATCGCGGTACAGCGGTTTTCTCACCGGCTGAGCACATTTGAAGACATTTGACCATTTGACCGTTGTGGGTCTGCGCGAGTGGGTGGCGCTTCCCGGCCTGGGAGTCGCGGGCCTGCGGGCGAAAATCGACACCGGTGCCAGCACCTCCAGCCTGCACGCCACCGATATCGAGCCGTTCGAGCGCGACGGTGAGAAATGGGTGCGTTTTACCGCGCACCTGGGCACGGTGGTGCAATTGCGTCACCGCCGCTGCGAAGCACCGCTGGTGACGCGCAAAACCATTAAAAGCTCCAATGGCCAGGCGCAGGTGCGCTACGTGATCAGCACCACCCTGGCGCTCGGTGACCGGGTCTGGCGGGTCGAGTTCACGCTTGCCTGCCGCAAGTCCATGCGCTATCGCCTGCTACTCGGCTCCAAAGCCCTGATCGACGGCCAGTTGGTCGTCAACCCAGGCATTAAATACGTACAAGACAAGCCGGTGTTCCCGGCGTCCACTACCTTCTCCACAGGTGTTGCATGAAGATCGCTGTGCTGTCGCGAAACCCGCGTCTGTATTCCACTCGTCGTTTGGTTGAAGCCGGGACCGAACGCGGCCATGAGATGGTGGTGATCGATACCCTGCGCGCCTATATGAACATCGCCAGTCATAAGCCGCAGATCCACTATCGGGGCAAACCACTGGAAGGCTTTGACGCGGTAATCCCGCGAATCGGCGCTTCGGTGACGTTTTATGGCTGCGCGGTGTTGCGCCAGTTCGAAATGATGGGCGTGTTCCCGCTCAACGAGTCGGTGGCCATCGCCCGCTCGCGGGACAAACTGCGCTCGCTGCAACTGCTGTCACGTCGTGGAATCGGTTTGCCGGTCACCGGTTTTGCCCACTCCCCGGACGACATTCCTGACCTGATCGACATGGTCAACGGCGCGCCGCTGGTGATCAAAGTGCTGGAAGGCACCCAGGGCATTGGTGTGGTGCTGTGTGAAACGGCCACCGCGGCGGAATCGGTGATCGAAGCGTTCATGGGCCTCAAGCAGAACATCATGGTTCAGGAGTACATCAAGGAAGCCGGCGGCGCGGACATTCGCTGCTTCGTGGTCGGCGACAAGGTGATTGCCGCGATGAAGCGCCAGGCCAAGCCCGGCGAGTTCCGCTCCAACCTGCACCGGGGCGGCAGCGCCAGCCTGATCAAGATCACTCCGGAAGAGCGCATGACAGCATTGCGCGCGGCCAAGGTCATGGGCCTGGCGGTCGCGGGCGTGGACATCCTGCGTTCCAACCACGGGCCACTGGTGATGGAAGTGAATTCATCACCGGGCCTGGAAGGGATTGAAACCACCACCAACAAGGACGTGGCGGGGATCATCATTCAGCACCTGGAGAAGAATGGCGGGCCGAACATGACGCGGACCAAGGGGAAAGGATAAGAGCAGCTGTAAGCCTCAAGTTATAAGCTGCAAGAGAAGAGCAAGAGCGGTCCGAGCCTGGCGCCGCTTTTCTCTTGCAGCTTGAAGCTTCCCGCTGCTTCTAGACTGCATCTCTTGGCAACATCAACCCCAGTGGCAATCTCACCCGCGCTTCCAAGCCGCCACCAGAACGGTTGCGCAGCTCGACGTTACCGCCATGCATCGAGGCAATCCGCTTGACGATGGCCAGGCCCAGCCCGGTCCCTTTACCACCCCGGGCCCGGTCGCCACGGGTGAAGGGGTTGAAGATCGCTTCCAGCTCCGACGGATCAATGCCGGCCCCGCGGTCCATAACGCTCAGCACCACGTATGGCGCGCTGACATCGCCCGAGACATAGGCCGCCACCTCGACGTCGCTACCGGCATGATTCAAGGCGTTACCGATCAGATTGTTCAGCAGGCGCTTCATCGAGACCCGACGCAACGGGAACGGCTGGATCGGCTCCAGGCGCAAGCGCACCCGCTCCTCGTTCTGGTTGAACGGTGCCGCTACTTCACGCACCAGATCACTCAGGTCGACGGCTTCCACCGATTCGTCACGACCATCGCGAATGAACGCCAGGAACTGGTCGAGAATCGCATCCATGTCCTCGATGTCGCGCACCATGTCGTCGGTCAGGTCGCTGCGGTTACCCATCAGCTCCAGCGACAGACGCAAGCGGGTCAACGGTGTGCGCAGATCGTGGGAGACGCCCGCCAGCATCAACTCGCGCTCACGCCCAGCCTGCTCGACGTCCTCAGCCATCTGATTGAAGGCGCGATACACCTCGGCCATCTCACTGGGTGTGTCGCTGATCGGTAGCCGCACGCTGCGGCCCTGCCCCAGTTGCCTGGCGGCATCGACCAGGCGCTTGAGCGGCTGATTGAGCTGACTGACGAATATCCACGCCGAAGCGGTGGAGAGCAGGCCAATGGCAAGGAACCAGCCGAGCACGCTCCAGATTTTCTGGCCGCGCAAGGGGTGCGGGTACAGCGGCACTTTCAGCCAGCCATCCCCCAGACTCGGCGCCTTCACCCACAATGCAGGCGGAGCATGCATGCGCAGACGCACCTCCGTGTCGCCCCCCAGTTCGTCCTGCATTTGCCGTTGGTAGATTTCACTGTAGGGCCAGTGTTGCTCGCCATCGGGAACGCCAGCACCCACAACACGAATCAAGCCGACGGAATCGGCAATCTTGTCTCGGTTCTCTTCATCGGCGGCCCAATAGGCGCGCAACGTCAGGGCAACGCCGTGGCTGTATTGGCGATCCACCAGCACGTCCTCGTTCATCAACAGATAAACCAGGGTCAGCGCCTTGGAAAACAGCACGACAATTAGCACCAGCCAGAGGGTGCGAGAGAAAAAACTCTGGGGAAACCACACGGGGGTTTTCATAGACGACAGCTACACACTTTGCAGGAACGAGTCAGACTCGCAGAATTGCGGATCGCGAATCAACCGGATAATGCCTTATCCGGCTGACCCGTTCCTGCAAATCACCGGTTACTTGGTCGCGGTGCCGTCTGGAACGAACACATAACCCACGCCCCAGACCGTCTGGATGTACCGTGGTTTCGATGGATCCGGCTCGATCATCCGGCGCAGGCGAGAGATCTGTACGTCGATGGAGCGCTCCAGCGCATCCCACTCGCGGCCACGGGCCAGGTTCATCAGCTTGTCGCGGGTCAGCGGCTGACGGGCGTTCATCACCAGTGCCTTGAGGACCGCGAACTCACCGGTGGTGAGCATGTGGACTTCCTCGCCGCGCTTGAGCTCGCGAGTCGCCAACGACAATTCGTAATCCCCGAAGGTCACGCTTTCGTCTTCGCTGCCCGGTGCGCCTGGCACCGGAGCCGATTGACGACGCAGGACCGCCTTGACGCGCGCCATCAGCTCGTCCGGGTTGAACGGCTTGGCCAGGTAATCGTCGGCGCCCAGTTCGAGGCCCTTGATACGGCTCAGCTCATCGCCCTTGGCGGTGAGCATGATGATCGGAATCTGGTTGTTCGCGCCACGCAGGCGGCGGCAGGCGGTCAGGCCGTCTTCGCCGGGCAGCATCAGGTCGAGGACGACCAGGTTGAACACTTCACGCGCCAGCAGGCGATCCATCTGTTCGGTGTTCGGTACGGCGCGGGCACGGTAGCCCTTGCTGACGAAAAAACGCTCCAGCAGGCTGCTGAGCCCAGGATCGTCGTCAACGATAAGAATTTTTTCGCCTTCAGCAGTTTGTGCAGTGCTGCTCATTAGATGCTCCTTTTATCTCGGTGCGCATTATGGCGTAGCTGCCGTTATACGCACCGTGTGCATTGTTAGCAGATTTTTCCTCTACCGCCAGCAATACAGGCATTGTGCCTAGAGGCTGCGATACCCCCCGAAGGTCGGAACGCTGGTTATAATGCGCGGCCTTTTGTGTCAGGCAACCTCTGATCGTTACGGCGTGTGGCGACTGTTATTTTTCATCGCCGCGCAGTAATTGTTCGATTTCACGGGTCAATGGGATGCCTTTTGATCCAGGTGGCGGCGCAGGCCAGGCCGCTCAACCAGACTCGCCGGGCCCTGATTACTGTGCCCGCGAGCCTGCTTTCACAATTTGTCAGGTGGTTTTATGGACAGCATCAACAGCCGCATCGCCGAGGAACTCGGTGTACGCCCACAACAGGTCGAAGCGGCCGTCGCGCTACTCGATGAAGGCTCCACGGTGCCCTTCATCGCCCGCTACCGGAAAGAAGTGACCGGCAGCCTCGACGATACGCAATTGCGTCATCTGGAAGAGCGTCTGCGCTACCTGCGAGAACTCGACGAACGGCGTATCAGCATCCTGGCCAGCATCCAGGAACAAGGCAAGCTGACCCCGCAACTTGAGCGCGACATCAAGCTGGCCGACACCAAGACCCGCCTCGAAGACCTGTACCTGCCGTACAAGCAGAAGCGCCGCACCAAGGGCCAGATTGCCCTGGAAGCCGGCCTCGGCGAGCTGGCTGACGGCCTGTTCAATGACCCGAGCCTCGCGCCCGAAGCGGAAGCCGCACGCTTTGTCGACGCCGAAAAAGGCGTGGCAGACGTCAAGGCCGCCCTCGAAGGCGCCAAGTACATCCTCATGGAACGCTTCGCCGAAGACGCCAGCCTGCTCGACAAGCTGCGCAGCTACCTGAAGCAGGAAGCGACCCTCAGTGCCCGCGTGATTGCCGGCAAGGAGGAGGAAGGCGCCAAGTTCCGCGATTACTTCGAACACGACGAACCGCTCAAGAGCATGCCGTCCCACCGTGCCCTGGCGATCTTCCGTGGCCGCAACGAAGGCATCCTCAGTTCCGCGCTGAAAGTCGGCGACGAGCTGCCCGGCACCATGCACCCGTGCGAAGGCATGATCGGCCAGCAATTCGGCATCGCCAACCAGAACCGCCCGGCCGACAAATGGCTGGGCGAGGTGGTGCGCTGGACCTGGAAGGTCAAGCTCTACACCCACCTGGAAACCGACCTGCTGGGCGAGTTGCGTGACGGCGCCGAGACCGAAGCGATCAACGTTTTCGCCCACAACCTGCACGATCTGCTGCTGGCCGCTCCCGCCGGCCCTCGTGCCACCCTGGGCCTGGACCCCGGCCTGCGTACCGGCTGCAAGGTGGCCGTGGTCGATTCCACCGGCAAAATGCTCGACCACGCCACGGTCTACCCGCACGTGCCACACAACAAGTGGGACCAGACCATCGCCGTGCTGGCTGCCTTGTGCGCCAAGCACTCGGTGGACCTGATCGCGATCGGCAACGGCACCGCCAGCCGTGAAACCGACAAGCTCGCCGCCGACCTGATCAAGAAATACCCGGCGATGAAAATGACCAAGGTCATGGTGTCCGAAGCCGGCGCTTCGGTGTACTCGGCCTCGGAGCTGGCCTCCAAGGAATTCCCGGACCTCGACGTATCGATCCGCGGTGCCGTGTCGATTGCCCGTCGCCTGCAGGATCCGCTGGCCGAACTGGTGAAGATCGATCCGAAATCCATCGGTGTCGGCCAGTACCAGCACGATGTGTCGCAGCTGAAACTGGCTCGCGGCCTGGATGCCGTGGTCGAGGACTGCGTGAACGCCGTCGGCGTCGACGTGAACACCGCTTCCGTCGCGTTGCTGGCCCGCATCTCCGGCCTCAACGCTACCCTGGCGCAGAACATCGTGACCCACCGCGATGAACATGGTGCATTCAAGACCCGCGCGGCCTTGAAGAAAGTCGCACGCCTGGGGGAAAAAACCTTCGAGCAGGCCGCCGGCTTCCTGCGCGTGATGAACGGCGACAACCCGCTGGATTCGTCTGCCGTTCACCCGGAAGCCTATCCGCTGGTGCAACGCATCGCCGCTGAAACCGACCGCGACATTCGCTCGCTGATCGGCGACGCCGCGTTCCTCAAGCGCCTGGACCCGAAGAAGTACACCGACGAATCCTTTGGCCTGCCAACGGTCACCGACATCCTGCAAGAGCTGGAAAAACCAGGCCGCGACCCGCGTCCGGAGTTCAAGACCGCCGAGTTCCAGGAAGGCGTCGAAGACCTCAAGGACCTGCAGCCGGGGATGATCCTCGAAGGCGTGGTGACCAACGTGACCAACTTCGGTGCCTTCGTCGATATCGGCGTGCATCAGGACGGTCTGGTGCATATCTCCGCACTGTCCGAGAAATTCATCAAGGATCCCCGCGAGGCGGTAAAAGCCGGTGACGTGGTCAAGGTCAAGGTCATGGAAGTCGACATCCCGCGCAAACGCGTTGGCCTGTCGATGCGCATGAGCGACACCCCCGGCGAGAAGATCGACGGCGCCCGTGGCGCACGTCCGGGTTCGGCGCCACGTCAGTCGCAAAACACCGCACCGCGCAAGGAGGCCGCAGCGCCAGCCCCGAGCAACAACGCCATGGCATCGCTGTTCGCCAACGCCAAGCAGTTGAAGAAACGCTGATGGAGATCCCGGCAGGATTGACTGAAAGCGCGTTTTTCAAACTGCTGGGTTGCCGTTTGCACAGCCTGGAAACCGGGGTGGCGCACGTTGCCCTGGCCCTCGAACCTGAACTGCGCAATCGCGGTGGCAAGCTGCACGGCGGAGCATTGTTCAGCCTGGTGGACATTGCCATGGGGCTGGCCTGTTCCAGCGTGCATGGCTTTGATCAACAGAGCGCGACCATCGAATGCAAGAACAACTACATCCGCGCCGTCAGCGAGGGTGAAGTGATGTGCACGGCGCGGGTGATCCACCCGGGCCGCCGCACGCTGGTAGTCGAAGCCGATGTGATGCAAGGCGACAAACTGGTCGCAAAAGCACAAGGCACGTTCGCTGTCCTGTAGATACATGTCATCAATTTGAGTTAATTTCGGCGCTGCGAAAGCTGCGCCGAAGTTTTTTCGTGCGCGACAGCCAGATTCAGGGATGGAGCATTGGCACTTGTGAGTGGGTCATTACGGCTCGATAACGAGGCGAAAACGCCAGTTTCAACTTCACCCTTGTAGACCGTCCTGCCCACCCCCATATTGGGGCGACTGACGCGTGAAGGAATCCAACTTGAGCGAACTTCTCAACCGCCGCCTGGCTCTGCTCGGTGAGCGCGCCAACCTCTCTCTGCTCGAACAGTGTCTTCACGGCATCGAACGTGAATGCCTGCGCGTGACGGGCGAAGGTCGCCTGGCGCAAACGCCGCACCCGGATGAATTGGGTTCCGCGCTGACCAACGAACAAATCACCACCGACTATTCCGAGTCGCTGCTGGAGTTCATCACCCCGGCGTTGCCAGATCCCGCCGACACCCTGGCGAGCCTGGACAGTATTCACCGCTTTGCCTACAGCAAGCTCGGCAGCGAGTACCTGTGGAGTCCATCGATGCCGTGCCCGTTGCCGGCCGAGGAAGACATTCCGATCGCCTACTACGGCACCTCCAACATCGGTCAGCTCAAGTACGTGTATCGCAAGGGGCTGGCCCTGCGCTACGGCAAGACCATGCAGTGCATTGCCGGGATCCACTACAACTTTTCCCTGCCGGAAAAGCTCTGGCCGCTGCTCAAGGCCGACGATGGCTTTGCTGGCACCGACCGTGACTATCAATCGGCGGCCTATATCGCGCTAATTCGCAATTTCCGTCGTTACAGCTGGTTGTTGATGTACCTGTTCGGTTCCTCGCCAGCCCTGGATGCCGGCTTCCTGCGCGGTCGTTCGCATCAGCTGGAACAGCTGGATGCCGACACTCTGTACTTGCCGTACGCTACCAGCCTGCGCATGAGCGACCTGGGTTACCAGAGCAGCGCGCAAGCCGGGCTGACGCCGTGCTACAACGACTTGAACAGCTACACCGACAGCCTGCGCAAGGCAGTGGCCACCCCTTACGCTCCGTATGTTGAAGTCGGCACGCACAAGGACGGTGAGTGGGTCCAGCTCAACACCAACATCCTGCAGATTGAAAACGAGTACTACTCTAACATCCGCCCTAAACGCGTGACCTACACCGGTGAGCGGCCGATCCAGGCGCTGGTGGCCCGTGGCATCCAGTACGTCGAAGTGCGCCTGCTGGACATCAACCCGTTCCTGCCAATCGGTATCGATCTGCCAGAAGCGCGCTTCCTCGACGCCTTCTTGCTGTACTGCGCGCTGAACGAAAGTCCGCTGCTGACCAGCACTACCTGCGGCAACGCCACCTCGAACTTCCTCAGTGTGGTCAAGGAAGGGCGCCGTCCGGGCCTGCAACTGCAACGCGACGGTCAGCCGGTGGACATGAAAGAGTGGGCCTGTGAGCTGCTGGAAAACATCGCCCCGCTGGCCGCGCTGCTGGACCAGAGCCACGGCGGCGACGCCCACAGCAAAGCCCTCGACGCGCAACTGGCGAAGGTCCAGGATTCGTCCCTGACACCCTCCGCCCAGGTGCTGGCCGCGATGAGCGAACACAAGGAGAGCTTCGCCCAGTTCTCCCTGCGCCAGAGCCAGGCGCACGCCGAGTACTTCCGCCGCGAACCGCTGGCCCCTGACGAACAAGCGAAGTTTGAAGCGCTGGCCCGTGCGTCCCTGGCCCAGCAAACCGAGCTTGAACAGAACGAAGTCGGTGATTTCGATGTGTTTGTCGGCGCGTATCAGGCGAGCATTCTGGCGATCAGTAACTAAAGCCACCGATCGTTCCTACGCTCGCGCACAGGAACGATTCTTCAGCCCAGGAATGCGCGACCATGCACACCACGATCATCATCACCTTCGGCCTGGTCCTGTTGGCGTTGATGCTGTTCATCGGTCAGAAACTGGGCTTCAACCGTGACACCCTGACCTACAGTTTCGTTGCCCTGTGGCTGGCGCTGACGGTCATCAACGGTGCCATCGGCATGATCAGCACAGGGCAATCGCTGACGAACGAGTTGATGGTGGGGTTCATGGTGTTTGCGGTACCCGTGGCGGCCCTGGTGTTGTTCATGTCCTTGAGCAACACCTGAGCCACCACCCCCGTCAGCGCACCAGGTGCAGGAACTGCATGTGCCGCTCGTACTGGTCGAGGATGTCGTTGATGATTTGCTCCTTGGTGTAGCCCATCAAATCGTAATCCTGACTGCCCTCGCTCAAGTGCACTTCGGCGCGGTAGTAACGGCGGTTGCGCAACTCCTTGGGCCCCATCCCGCCACGGGCGAATGACGGCGTGAAGTAGCCGCGCATCTGCACCTGGTAAATGAATGGGTGCTGGTCGCCGTGGCCGATTTCCAGGCTGACGCTGTCATTGGCCGGGTCCGGTTGAGTGATCACGTTCAGGCCCTTCTCGACGAACACCGCGGTCACCTCTTCGATGGCCGGACGCACCGTGGTGTCGAGGAAGCGATACACCTCATCGCGAGACGGGAAGTGCACCGCCTGGGTCAAGCGCTGGCGCCAACCACCCTTGCCGCGCCGGGAGGCCGAGACCGGTGCCAACGAATGCATCTGGGCGATCTTCTTCTGCGATTCGAGGTAGAACGCTTTATGCAGCCCCCACATCATCAGCAGCAAGATCAGCGAGAACGGCAACGAAGTCAGCACCACCGCTGACTTCAACGAATCGATGCTCCCCGCGAACAACAGGGCGCTGGTGACCAGTGCCGTCATCGCCCCCCAGAACACCCGCAACCATTTCGGGCCGTCTTCGTCGGCGCTGCCACCACGGGCCGACAACGTCGAGAGCACCACGGTGCCGGAGTCGGCCGAAGTGACGAAGAACACGAAGCTGATGAACACCGTCACGCCGATCACCGTTTTGCTCCAGGGGTAGGTCTCCAGCAACAGGTAAAGGGTCATCGACGGATTCTCGATGGCCGACAAGCCCAGGGCACTCATGCCGTGATTGAGCACCTGGTCGATGGCGCTATTGCCGAAGATCGACATCCACGCCAGGGTAAAACCAAGGGGAATCAGCAACACGCCGAAGACGAATTCGCGGATGGTCCGGCCACGGGAAATCCGGGCAATAAACAGGCCCACGAACGGCGACCATGCAATCCACCAGGCCCAATAGAACACAGTCCAGCCACCCAGCCAGTCGCTGGGTTTGTCGTAGGCGTACAGGTCGAAACTCTTCATCGGCAAGGCGCCGAGGTAATCGCCGAGGTTCTGGATCAGGGTGTTGAGCAAGTGCTGGGTAGGACCTGCGAACAAGACAAACAGCAACAGCGCGCAGGCCAGCAGCATGTTGATATCGGACATCACCCGCACGCCCTTATCGACACCCGCGACCGCCACGATAATCGCCGCGCCCATCATCAAGGTGATCAGGCCGACCTGAACCCATTGCGTGTGGGCAATGCCGAACAGGTAGTCCAGGCCGGAATTGAGGTGCAACACCCCAAAACCCATGTCCGCGCCCAGGCCGAACACCGTGGCAATGATGCCAAAGCCGTCCACCGCGTAACCGATGGGGCCGTTGATACGCTTGCCAATCAGCGGATACAGCGCCGAACGCAGGGCCAGCGGCAAATTATGCCGGTAGGCAAAGTACGCCAGCGCCATGCCGACAAAGGCGAATACGCCCCAACCGTGCAGGCCCCAATGCAGAAACAGAATCTGCATCGCCTGGCGCGCCGCATCAGCCGTGCCGGCTTCACCCTGTGGTGGTTGCAGCATGTGCGTCAGGGGTTCGGAGACGCAGAAGAAAAACAGCGTGATGCTGATGCCGGCGGCGAACAGCATGCCGGCCCAGGACAGGTAACTGAATTCGGGCTCGTCGTGGTCGGCACCGAGCTTGATCTTGCCATAGCCAGACAAGGCGGTGACCACCACGAAGACCAGATACAGGGTCATTGCCAGCATGTAGTACCAGCCGACCGTGTTGGCCGCCCAGTCTTGCGCGGCCAGCAGCCAGGCACCGGACTGTTGCGGGTAGGCGATGACCACCAGGCCGAACAGCAAAATGAAGGTCGCCGCGAAGTAAAACACCGGCGGATTCATGCGCATCTGACCGCTTGGAGGGGTAGTTGATGCACTCATGCAGGGTG
Organism: Pseudomonas sp. Irchel s3a18; assembly: GCF_900187535.1. Classification (NCBI taxonomy): domain Bacteria; kingdom Pseudomonadati; phylum Pseudomonadota; class Gammaproteobacteria; order Pseudomonadales; family Pseudomonadaceae; genus Pseudomonas; species Pseudomonas sp. Irchel s3a18. The sequence goes on from NZ_FYDV01000020.1 coordinate 52,624, forward strand.
CACCTCGAGGGGGTAAAACGTGGCTGTCAAAAACGGACTCAGCAAAGGCAAGCCTCCTGTTGTGAGCGGGCAGCGAACCACCGGTTTAACTTGAATGAACGTTCAAGTTAAACATGGATAGGGTGCTAAGGACTAATCGCAGGGCTCGGCGGTACTGTCGTACGCTAGCTCAAGGAAGACGATGAGGTGGGGTTTGAAGGATGTGTTCAATGAAAAATCGGCAGAATGCCACTGCCGTGGCGAGGGAGCGTGCTCCCTCGCCACAAAGCGGACCCAACATCGCCCTACTTCTGAGTCCCGTCATCATGCTGCAGATTGGCCTGGGTCAGGTTGCTTCCGGCCGGCACGCTGCGGGTCAGCCAGACATTGCCGCCGATGCTCGAGCCCTTGCCGATGGTGATCCGCCCCAGAATGGTTGCACCGGCATAGATCACCACATCGTCCTCGACAATCGGATGGCGCGGGTGGCCCTTCTGCAATTGACCGTCTTCATCCGCCGGAAAGCGTTTGGCACCGAGGGTCACGGCCTGGTAGATACGCACGCGCTCGCCGATGATCGCCGTCTCGCCGATGACCACGCCGGTCCCGTGGTCGATAAAGAAACTGCGACCGATCTGCGCGCCCGGGTGAATGTCGATGCCGGTAGCCGAGTGGGCGATTTCCGAGCTGATGCGGGCCAGCAACGGCAAACCGGCGCGATACAGATGGTGCGCCAGGCGATGGTGAATCACCGCCAGAATCCCCGGATAGCACAGCAGCACTTCATCGACGCTGCGGGCCGCCGGGTCACCGTGATAAGCGGCCAGCACATCGGAGTCGAGCAGGCTGCGCAACTGCGGCAGGGCCAGGGCGAAACCCTGGATCAGGCCGATTGCCCGCGCCTCGACGTCGGTGTCGACCTGCGCGCTTTGCCGCGCAACGTAGCGCAGCTCCAGGCGCGCCTGACCCAGCAAAGCGTTCAGCGCCACATCCAGCGTATGTCCGACGTAAAAGTCCTCGCTCTCCTCACGCAAGTCCACCGGCCCCAGGCGCATCGGGAACAACGCGCCACACAACGCCTCGAGAATCTCCACCATCGCCGCACGCGACGGCAGCTCACGCCCCCCCTGCTCGCCGCTGCTGCGACCATTCTGCGCGCGCCACTGGTCGCGGGCCGCGCGCAGTTCGCTGACGATGGTCTGTAATTGCCAATGGCTGGAACGCTCGCTCACGATAAAACTCCTCACAGGCTGTGGCCGTACAGTCGGCCGCCTAAACGGCATTCACTTTACGGTATGGGTCCAAAACGCAATTAAGAACGAATTGTGCTGTTCTCAGCACTTTTTGGCATAAGCGTTTCGCGGTTGCCCGAGCAAATCAGCCTGCCTATAGTCCAGACATCTCCTACAACCCGTACGGACCCATGATCAAACAACAGCTGGCTCGTTTTAATCGCCTGGATCTCCTCACCCACGCCACCCCCCTGGAAAAACTCGATCGCTTGTCGAGCTGGCTGGGGCGTGATGTCTATGTCAAACGCGACGATTTGACGCCGCTGGCCATGGGCGGCAACAAGCTGCGCAAACTTGAGTACCTGGCCGCCGACGCACTCGCGCAAGGTGCCGACACGCTGATCACCGCCGGGGCCATCCAGTCCAACCATGTGCGCCAGACTGCCGCCCTGGCCGCTAAGCTGGGCCTGGGGTGCGTCGCCCTGCTGGAAAATCCGATCGGTACGGATGACAGCAATTACCTGGGCAACGGCAATCGTCTGTTGCTGGACCTGTTCGATGCCAAGGTCGAGTTGGTGGACAACCTCGACAACGCCGACCAACAGTTACTGGCCTTGGCCGAGCGGCTGCGCAGTAACGGCAAGAAACCCTATCTGGTGCCCATTGGCGGTTCCAATGCGTTAGGCGCACTGGGTTATGTGCGGGCGGGGCTGGAACTGGCGGAACAGATCAAGGATACCGGCCTGGAATTCGCCGCCGTGGTCCTGGCTTCGGGCAGTGCTGGCACCCATAGCGGGCTGGCGTTGGCGCTGAGCGAAGTGCTGCCAGACCTGCCGGTCATCGGCGTCACCGTATCGCGCAGCGACGAAGACCAGCGGCCCAAGGTTCAAGGCCTGGCCGAACGTACCGCCGAGCTGCTGGGCGTGAGCTTGCCGGCGAGTTTCAAGGTTGAGCTGTGGGACGAGTATTTTGCCCCGCGTTACGGCGAGCCGAACGCCGGCACCCTGGCCGCCGTGAAGTTGCTGGCGAGCCAGGAAGCCCTGTTGCTGGACCCGGTCTACACCGGCAAGGCCATGGCCGGCCTGCTCGATGGCATTGGTCGTCAACGCTTCAATGACGGGCCGATCATCTTTTTGCACACCGGTGGCGCGCCAGCGTTGTTTGCCTATGCGTCGGTCTTGTAAGTCAGTCGCAGAGACTCCCGCTGTGGCTAGGGTATGACGCATACATTCATTATTCTATTTCGGAATAAATGAATGAATTTATATTATTTTCCAATCTAAAAGCCGCGTCATATAGTCCCGCCGCAGGCGCAATTGCCGCGAGACGCATACGCTGCTTTAAGGCAGGATGTTGCAGTCGTTCCATTCCCGGTTTTGCCTGCTTCCTAAAACAACGTCTTCATAAGAAAACACAGGGGCTTGTCATGAATTTTTCCGCATTTCGTCGAAATCTGCTGGTGGGCTCGCTGGGCCTGGTCCTGGGTGCCGGACTTCTGGGGCAAGCGGTTGCTGGTGAGCAGCTGCAAAAAATCAAGGAGGCTGGCGTGATCAACGTAGGCCTGGAAGGCACTTACCCACCGTTCAGCTTCGTCGACGCCGACGGCAAGCTGGCCGGCTTCGAAGTCGAATTTTCCGAGGCCCTGGCCAAAGAGCTGGGCGTCAAGGTCAAGCTGCAACCGACCAAATGGGACGGCATCCTCGCGGCGCTGGAGTCCAAGCGACTGGACGCGGTGATCAACCAGGTGACCATTTCCGAAGAGCGCAAGAAGAAATACGACTTCTCCGAGCCCTACACCATCTCCGGGATCCAGGCCCTGACCCTGAAAAAGAACGAAGGCACCATCAAGACCGCTGCCGACCTGGCGGGCAAGAAAGTCGGGGTCGGCCTGGGTACCAACTATGAGCAGTGGCTCAAGGACAACGTTCCACAAGCCATCATCAAGACCTACGACGATGATCCGACCAAGTATCAGGACCTGCGTGTAGGCCGTATCGACGCCATTCTGGTGGACCGCCTGGCCGCTCTGGAGCTGACTGCCAAGGCCAAGGACACCGCGGTTTCCGGCGAACCCTTCTCCCGTCAGGAAGCCGGTATTGCCCTGCGCAAGGGCGAGCCTGAACTGCTGGCAGCGGTGAACAAGGCCATCGAGAAACTGCGCGCCGACGGCACGCTGAAAAAGATCTCGGAAAAGTACTTCAACGCTGACGTCACTCAATAATGGAAGAAGGTTTCCAACTCGCGCTGGACTCCGCGCCCTTCCTGCTCAAGGGCGCGTACTACACCGTCATCCTGAGCCTGGGCGGCATGTTCTTCGGCCTGCTGCTGGGGTTTGGCCTGGCGCTGATGCGCCTGTCACGCTTCAAGCTAGTGAGCTGGATCGCCCGCATCTACGTGTCGTTCTTTCGCGGCACGCCGTTGCTGGTGCAGTTGTTCGTGATCTATTACGGCTTGCCGCAATTAGGAATCGAACTTGATCCACTGCCCGCCGCCCTGATCGGCTTCTCGCTGAACATGGCGGCCTACGCCTGCGAAATCCTGCGTGCCGCCATCAGCTCCATCGAGCGCGGCCAATGGGAAGCCGCTGCCAGTATCGGCATGACCCGTGCACAGACCCTGCGCCGGGCCATCCTGCCGCAAGCCGCGCGCACGGCACTGCCGCCACTGGGCAACAGCTTTATCTCGCTGGTCAAGGACACAGCATTGGCCGCCACGATCCAGGTGCCGGAACTGTTCCGCCAGGCACAACTGATCACCGCCCGTACCTTCGAAATTTTCACCATGTATCTTGCCGCCGCGCTGATCTACTGGGTTCTGGCCACGGTGCTGTCGCACCTGCAGAACCAATTGGAAGAGCGGGTCAATCGGCACGACCAGGAGTCCTGACCCAATGATTGTCGTGGAAAAACTGACAAAGCAGTTCAAGGGTCAAGTGGTGCTCAATGGCATCGATCTAGAGGTCAAGGAAGGCGAGGTGGTCGCCATCATCGGCCCCAGCGGCTCGGGCAAGACCACCTTCCTGCGTTGCTTGAACTTTCTAGAAGAACCCAGCAGCGGCCGGATCAAGGTCGGCGACATCGAGATCGATGGCAGCCGCCCATTGAACCAGCAGCAAGGCCTGGTGCGACAGTTGCGCCAGCACGTAGGTTTCGTGTTTCAGAACTTCAACCTGTTCCCCCACCGCACCGCGCTGGAAAACGTCACCGAAGGCCCTTTGGTGGTGAAGAAAGTCCCCAGGGAACAGGCACTGGCATTGGGCCGCAAGCTGCTGGCCAAGGTGGGCCTGGCGGGCAAGGAAGACGCCTACCCGCGTCGTCTCTCCGGTGGACAACAGCAGCGTGTCGCCATTGCCCGAGCGCTGGCCATGGAGCCGGAAGTGATTCTCTTCGACGAGCCCACTTCAGCTCTCGACCCTGAATTGGTCGGCGAAGTACTGGCGACCATTCGTGGCTTGGCGGAAGAAAAACGCACCATGGTCATCGTCACCCACGAGATGGGCTTTGCCCGCGATGTGGCGAACCGGGTGGTGTTTTTCGACAAGGGTGTGATCGTCGAACAGGGCGAAGCAAAAGCACTGTTTGCCAATCCAAAAGAAGAACGTACACGGCAATTTCTCAGCAAGTTCCTGAACGCCTGAAGTTACATTCAACACACCTGACGACATTAAAAGCTGTCATCTTCCACGGACGGAAGTGACACCCCTCGAAATAACAAACCAACCGACTACTACTCTCCCCTCTCTTTCAACACCCTTTCATTCAACCGCTCGAACGCGGCAAATCGAAGCTCCCTGCTGCGCCCTCCTGTCACGTACGCGGCTACATATCCTGCCCATACCCACCCCGTAAAGTGCCAGATATTATGGCTCCAGATCAGTCATCCCCCAAGAAAAAGGTCGACCCGTTGTCCATTGCCGATCTGAATAACGTAGGAGCTTTCTGAATAGCAAAACATAGCAACGTTATTAACTTCTGACTATTGACACGTCATCAAGCGCGCTTTTATCTAGACGCCGACAAACTCTTCACAACACTTTAAATACTCACAACACTATCAATAACAGTTAACTGCTTGAATCACTGCCAACTTATTGCGGCCCATCATTGCGAAATGGACTTCGCTGCACTATTTCAAGGAGAACACTCATGAACTGCATGTCGAACACAGTTGAACTGACAGCTCCCCGCTTGGCGCAATCGCCGGGGTCAGCCATCAATATCACCTCTGCCGCTCACCTGCTGATCGAGATATCACCTTATGCCAGCATGGAAGAGGGCGACCTGATCGAGTTGTACTGGGACGACTGCTATGTGGCGTCCAGGATGCTCGGTGCCACCGATATCGGCCAACCAGTGCACTTGCGCGTGCCGGAAAGCTTCATCCGCACCGGCAACTCGCGAATCCACTATCAAGTCATGCAGGTTGGACGAAGCCCGGCGTTGTCGGCAGCGAAACGGGTTCAGGTCAAACTCGATTGCCCGGGAGGCCAGCCTCATGCCTTGTGCGTCGACGAAAACCAGAATCTGGAGCCACTGGGCATTCCAGAGATGATCCGCCGTCACGGGGTGAATCCAAGCCAGATCAAGCGTGGCGTTCCGCTGACCATCGAGCCCTATCTGAACATGGCCGCCGATGATGCGATCACTCTGCGCTGGGGCGATGTGCGCATGGACCTGCCCACGGTCAAACCGAGCGAGGTCGGCAAGCCGGTCAATGTCTGGGTGCCACCGGCCATGATTCTCGAGGCGGGTGACGACAACCGCCTGGAAGTCACCTATTGCATCCTTGACCGGGTGGGGAACAACTCACGCTGGGCGCCAGCTCGCACCTTGAAGATCGGCGGCACCCTACCCTGCTACACCACGCTGCCCAAGCAAGCGCCGTGCACTGCGGCCCCCTGCGCAGAAGGCGCTGGCCCACGTTCGGACAGAAACCACCCGCACTCCTGAACACCCACGCTTGCAGCCTGACAGGGCAAGCCCCTCGCCACCGAGGTGCAACGTTGACCGTCTATGTATATTCCAAAATGTTAGTTTATTTATTTTTTATACACTATTAGGGTATATGAACCGGACCACCGGACATTCTTGAATTCGATTTCGCCGCACGAGCGGCTTATCCATCAGATGTGAGGTAGGTATGGTCCGGAACACAATCACCCCAGTGCAGATCGCCAGGGCATTGCGTACAGCCAAGGAGTGGCAGTGATGTCCAGTCTGGCCGAAGCAAGCGTTCAGAGCGATCTGGACATCGCCCCGCCGTTGTTGCCTGCGCACGTACTGCGCAACGACGCACAAGCCCTTGAAGCTGCCCGTGAACTGGCGAATGTTGCCCGCCTGCATGCGGCGCAACGCGATCAGCAACGCACATTGCCATGGGCACAGATCGAGCAGTTCACCCGCAGCGGCCTGGGCAGTATTGCCATTGGCAAAGCGTTCGGTGGACCCGAGGTTTCATACGTCACCCTCGCTGAAGTCTTCGCGATCATTTCCGCGGCGGACCCGGCGTTGGGACAAATCCCGCAGAACCAGTTCGGCATTCTGAACCTGCTCCAGCACGTTGCCCGCGAACCGCAGAAACAGCAGTTGTTCCAAAGCGTGCTCGAGGGTGCGCGCATCGGCAACGCAGGTCCCGAACGCGGTAGCAAGAACACCCTGGAACTCAAGGCCCGCATCACCGCCGAGGGTGATGGTTTCGTGCTCAATGGCCAGAAGTTCTACTCCACCGGCGCGCTGTTCGCCCACTGGATTGCGGTCAAGGCACTGAACGACGATGGCAAGCAAGTCATCGCATTCGTGCGTCGTGGCGCCCCTGGGCTGCGCATCGTTGATGACTGGTCGGGGTTTGGCCAGCGCACCACGGCCAGCGGCACTGTGCTGCTGCACAACGTACGTGTCGAAGCCAGCCTGGTGGTGGACAACTGGCGAATCAATGACAGCCCGAACATTCAGGGCGCCGTGTCACAACTGATCCAGGCCGCCATCGATGTCGGCATTGCCCGTGAGGCCATCGATGACGCCATCCGCTTCGTTCGCGAACAATCCCGGCCATGGGTCGATGCCAAGGTCGACCGGGCCAGCGACGACCTCTACGTGATTGCCGACATCGGCAAACTGAAAATCGAACTGCACGCCGCCCAAGCACTGTTGCGCAAGGCCGGTCGGGTGCTCGATCAGGTCAGCGCTGCACCGGTCACCGCCCAGTCTGCTGCCCACGCCTCGATTGCGGTGGCCGAAGCCAAGGCGCTGACCACCGAGATCTCGTTGCTGGCCAGCGAAAAACTCTTCGAACTGGCCGGCAGCCGCGCCACCCTCGCCGAGTTCAACCTCGACCGCCACTGGCGCAACGCCCGCGTGCATACCCTGCACGACCCGGTGCGCTGGAAGTATCACGCGGTGGGCAGCTATCACCTCAACGGCACGTTGCCGGCCCGGCATTCCTGGATCTGACCGACCCGACCTCTGGAGAAACACATGACTCTTTCCCGCTCCGTCGCGGTCATCACCAGCGATGAGCATGCCCTTATTGTCGCCAGCGACCTGGCCGATGACTTCAAACGCGACAGCGCCCTGCGCGACCGTGAACGCCGCTTGCCGCACCCGGAACTGGACGTTTTTTCACGTTCTGGCCTGTGGGGCATCAGTGTGCCCAGGGAGCATGGCGGCGCAGGGGTTTCCAGCGTCACCCTGGCCAAGGTCATTGCCCTGATCGCCCAGGCTGACGGCTCCCTGGGGCAAATCCCGCAGAACCATTTTTATGCCCTCGAAGTGCTGCGTATCAATGGCAGCCAGGCGCAGAAAAGACGTCTGTACGCCGAAGCGCTGGCCGGCCAGCGCTTCGGCAATGCCCTGGCCGAACTGGGAACCCGAACCGCTCACGACCGGACAACCCGCCTGACACCCGACGGCGACGGTTATCGCATTAGCGGGCGCAAGTTTTACGCGACCGGCGCGATCTACGCGCAACGGATCCCCACATCGGTGGTCGATGAAAACGGCGTCCAGCAACTGGCCTTCGTCCCGCGTGACAGCCTCGGGCTGACGGTGATCGACGACTGGAGCGGCTTTGGCCAGCGCACCACCGGCAGCGGCTCGGTGGTGTTCGAAGAGGTCTACGTGTCAGCCGACGACGTGGTGCCGCTCCAGAGTGCCTTCGAACGCCCGACCACCGTTGGCCCACTGGCACAGATACTCCACGCCGCCATCGACACCGGCATCGCTCGCGCCGCCTATGAAGACGCGCTGCATTTCGTGCGGACCAAAACCCGGCCGTGGATCGACGCAGGCAGCGACAAGGCCACCGAAGACCCACTGACGATCAAGCGCTTCGGCCAACTGAGCATCCGCCTGCACGCCACGGAAGCCTTGCTCGAACGCGCCGGCGAATACCTCGATGCGGCGCAGGCCCGGAGCAACGCGCAAACCGTCGCGGCGGCCTCGATTGCCGTAGCCGAAGCCCGCGCCATCAGCACCGAAATTTCGCTGGCGGCCGGCAGCACGCTGTTCGAACTGGCCGGCAGTCAGGCAACACTCGCCGAGCACGGCCTGGACCGGCACTGGCGCAACGCACGTGTGCATACCCTGCACGATCCGGTGCGCTGGAAGTACCACGCGGTGGGCAACTACTACCTCAACGACGAAAACCCGCCGCTGCGGGGGAGCATCTGATGAGCCGCCCTGCAGAAGCGAAGAAAAAGATCCTGCTCAATGCCTTCAACATGAACTGCATCGGGCACATCAACCATGGCTTGTGGACTCATCCACGGGACAACTCGACCCAGTACAAGACCGTCGAGTACTGGACCGAACTGGCACAGTTGCTTGAACGCGGGCTGTTCGACGGTTTGTTCGTCGCCGACATCGTTGGGGTGTATGACGTTTATCAAGACTCGGTCGACGTCCCCCTGAAAGAGTCGATCCAACTGCCGGTCAACGACCCGTTGCTGCTGGTCTCGGCCATGGCGGCGGTGACGAAAAACCTCGGTTTCGGCCTGACCGCCAACCTCACCTACGAGCCGCCGTACCTGTTCGCCCGGCGCCTGTCGACACTCGACCACCTGAGCCGTGGCCGGGTGGGCTGGAACATCGTCACCGGCTACCTGGACAGCGCCGCCAAGGCCATGGGCCTGAATGAACAAGTGGAGCATGACCGGCGCTACGACCAGGCCGACGAATACCTGCAAGTGCTCTACAAGCTCTGGGAAGGCAGCTGGGAGAACGACGCGGTGATCAACGACCGGGCGCAGCGCATCTACGCCCGGCCGGACAAAGTGCACAAGGTCGAGCACCACGGCGAGTTCTATCAGGTCGAGGGCTATCACCTGTGCGAACCCTCACCGCAGCGCACCCCGGTGCTGTTCCAGGCCGGCAGTTCGGAGCGCGGCTTGCAGTTCGCCGGCCAGCACGCCGAATGCGTGTTCATCAGTGGCCAGGACAAGGCCTCGACCCGGGCCCAGGTGGACAAGGTGCGCACCAGCGCCATCGAGGCGGGGCGCAACCCGGGCGACATCAAGGTGTTCATGGGCTTGAACGTGATCGTCGGGGCCACCGAGGCGCTGGCCTGGGCCAAGCATGCCGAGTACCTGAGCTACGCCAGTGCCGAGGCGGGCGTGGCGCATTTTTCCGCCTCCACCGGAATCGATTTTTCCGGGTACGAACTCGATGAGCCGATCCAGTACGTGAAAAGCAACGCCATCCAGTCCGCGACCCGGCACCTGCAAAACAACGATTGGACCCGGCGCAGATTACTTGAGCAACACGCCCTGGGCGGACGCTACATCACGGTGGTGGGCTCGCCCGGTCAAGTGGCCGACGAACTGGAATCGTGGATCGCCGAAACCGGCCTGGACGGCTTCAACCTGACCCGCATCGTCACCCCGGAAAGCTATGTCGACTTCATCGACCTGGTGATTCCCGAACTGCAGCAACGCGGCTCGTACAAGACCGAGTACGAGACGGGCACGCTGCGCGAAAAGCTGTTTCACGCCGACGCGCAATTGCCCGGACAACATACCGGTTCGACTTACCGTAACTGATCGTTCCCGCGCACCCCATTGGAACGAACGACTTTAAACTGACTGGAAGCCCAATGATGAAAAACACTCTGTTTACTCGCCCAGTCAAAGCACTGGCCCTGGCCCTCGGCCTGTTCAGCCCGGCGGTTTTCGCCGCCGACGCGCCCCTGAAAATCGGCACCACCGCCGCCTTCGCCATTCCCCTTGAAGCCGCTGTCGAAGAAGCCGGCAAACAAGGTCTGAAGGTCGAACTGGTGGAGTTCAGCGACTGGATCGCCCCGAACGTCAGCCTGGCCTCAGGGGACATCGACGTGAACTACTTCCAGCACATCCCGTTCCTGGAAAACGCCAAGGCCACCGCCCACCTTGACCTGGTGCCGTTCGCGCCGGGGATCATCAACAACGTCGGCCTGTACTCGAAAAAATACAAAAGCTTCGACGAACTGCCAGTGGGCGCCAGCGTGGCCATCGCCAACGATCCGATCAACAGCGGACGCGGCCTGCAGTTGCTGGCCAAGGCCGGGCTGATCAGCCTCAAGCCGGGGGTCGGCTACAAAGCCACCGAAGACGACATCGTCGCCAACCCGAAGCAGATCAAGATTCTTCAGGTCGAAGCCGTGCAACTGGTGCGCGCCTATGATGACGCCGACCTGGTGCAGGGCTACCCCGCCTACATCCGCTTGGCCAAGACCTTCGACGCCGGTTCTGCCCTGCTGTTCGACGGACTCGACCACAAGGAATACGTGATCCAGTTCGTGATCCAGCCGAAAAGCAAGACCGACCCGCGCCTGATCAAGTTCGTCGATATCTACCAGCATTCACCCGTAGTGCGCGCCGCCCTGGACAAGGCCCACGGCAAGCTCTACCAAGCCGGCTGGGAAAGCTGAGCATGAGCGCCGCCATCCAACGGCGACTGGAGATTCCAGAGCCCCATGACGCCGAACAGACCGAACTGCATCCGCAACTCACCCACGCTCACGTGCGCTTCATCGGCCTGGGTAAGACCTACGAGGGCCAACAGGGGCCGGTGGCGGCACTGCAGGGCATCGACCTGGCGATCCAGCGCGGCGAAGTGTTCGGCATCATCGGCCGCAGCGGCGCCGGCAAATCGTCGCTGATCCGCACCATCAACCGCCTTGAGCAGCCGAGCAGCGGCCGGGTGCTGATCGATCACGTGGACATCGGCGAGTTCGATGAGGACCGCCTGGTGGCATTGCGGCGGCGCATCGGCATGATCTTCCAGCACTTCAACCTGATGTCGGCCAAGACCGTCTGGCAGAACGTCGAGCTGCCGCTGAAGGTCGCCGGAGTGCCGAAAGCCGAACGCGAAACCAAGGTGCGTGAGCTGCTGGAACTGGTGGGCCTGCACACCAAGCACAATGCCTACCCGGCACAGCTCTCGGGAGGGCAAAAGCAGCGCGTCGGCATCGCCCGGGCGCTGGTGCACGATCCGCAGATTCTGCTGTGCGACGAGGCGACCTCAGCACTGGACCCGGAAACCACCCAGTCGATCCTCGGCCTTTTGCGCGAGATCAATCAGCGCCTGGGACTGACCATCATCCTGATCACTCACGAGATGGCGGTGATCCGCGATATCTGTGATCGGGTGGTGGTGCTCGAACACGGGCGAATCGTCGAGCAAGGCCCGGTCTGGGAAGTGTTTGGCAACCCACGACACGAGGTCAGCAAAACCTTGCTGGCGCCGTTGCAACACGGACTGCCAGAAGAGCTGCAAAGCCGCCTGCAGTCCCAGCCACATTCAGCGCAAGCCGCCGTGGTGCTGCGTTTGCAGTTCACTGGCAGCGGCGCGGAAGAACCTGACCTGGCAGCGCTGTTCGGCGCCCTGGGTGGGCAGGTGCGCTTACTGCAAGGGGGTGTCGAACGGATCCAGGGGCATGCCCTCGGGCAATGGCTGCTGGCGGTAACAGGCTCGTCCCTGGGTGCCGAAGAACTGCGTCAACGGGCCACTCAATGGGCACAACAGGTGGAGGTGCTGGGTTATGTGGTTTGATCGATTGTTGCAGGGCGTTATCGACACCTTCCTGATGGTTGGCGTGTCGTCGCTGATCGCACTGTTGGCGGGTATTCCGCTGGCGGTGATCCTGGTCACCAGTTCCAAGGGCGGGATCTACGAAGCGCCGGCATTGAACCGTGCGCTGGGAGCCTTTGTGAACCTGTTCAGGTCGATTCCGTTCCTGATCCTGATGGTCGCGCTGATTCCCTTCACCCGCCTGATCGTCGGCACCACCTATGGCGTCTGGGCCGCCGTGGTGCCGCTGACCATCGCCGCCACGCCATTCTTTGCGCGCATAGCGGAAGTCAGTTTGCGCGAGGTCGACCACGGTTTGATCGAAGCGGCACAGGCCATGGGCTGCCGGCGCTGGCACATCATTTGGCATGTGCTGCTGCCCGAAGCACTGCCGGGGATTGTCGGCGGGTTCACCATCACCCTGGTGACCATGATCAACTCCTCGGCCATGGCCGGTGCCATTGGTGCCGGTGGGTTGGGAGATATCGCGTACCGCTACGGCTATCAGCGTTTCGACAGCCAGATCATGCTCACGGTGATTGCACTACTGGTGATATTGGTGGCGGCGATTCAGGTTGGAGGGGATCGACTGGCACGGGTCGTCAACAAACGTTGAATCGTTTTCCGCCGAAGAGACGCGGAGCCCGGGAACGATCAGACGCAAAAAAAGCTTATAGTCGGCCCATCTCCTTTGCCTGCGCAGCCGATCATGAAGCACACCCCCGACGACCTCCAGCAGATCACGACCACCACCCTGGGCCACTACCAGGAGGTGGCCGAGGACTTTCGCGAAGGCACTCGCGATCACGATGTCAGCCAGAACATCGACGCGCTGCTACGGCATATCCAGGGTACGGCACCGTTCACCTTGCTCGATTTTGGCTGTGGGCCGGGCCGTGACCTGAAAACCTTCACCGCCATGGGTCACGTTGCCATTGGCCTCGACGGCTGTGAACGTTTTGCCCAGATGGCGCGCGATGACAGCGGCTGTGAGGTCTGGCAGCAAGACTTTCTCAACCTCGACCTGCCGGCCGAACACTTCGACGGCATTTTCGCCAATGCCGTGCTGTTTCACATTCCTGTTCAAGAACTGCCCCGAGTGCTCAAGCAGCTGCACGGCACCTTGAAACCGGGTGGGGTTTTGTTCAGTTCGAACCCGCGCGGGGATAACCGTGAAGGCTGGAGCGGGCAGCGTTTCGGGGCCTATCACGACCTGGCGGCGTGGCAGGTACTGCTGACAGCGGCAGGGTTTGTGGAGCTGGAACATTACTACCGGCCAGCGGGGCTGCCGAGGGAGCAGCAGCCCTGGTTGGCGAGTGTCTGGCGCAAGGGATAACAGATTGAAGTCGGTAACGCCCTGCGGTGGTGACGCAGGGACGCGGGGCGTCCCGGGAGGCATTCCCCCACGCAGGCGCGTGGGAACGATCATCAAACGGCTTGTTTCTGCGGTTCCTTGATCTTGTACCAGGCCACATACAGCGCCGGCAGGAACAACAGCGTCAGCAAGGTGGCGACAATAATCCCGCCAATCATCGCGTAGGCCATCGGCCCCCAGAACACCTCACGGGCAATCGGGATCATGCCCATGCTCGCGGCGGCGGCGGTGAGCAGGATCGGCCGGCGACGGTGTTCGGTGGCTTGCACCACGGCATCCCAGGGGGAGCAGCCGCTGCGCTCGAGTTCGTCAATCTGGGTCACCAGGATCACCGAGTTGCGGATGATGATACCGATCAGCGCGAGAATCCCCAGGATCGCCACAAAGCCCATGGGCGTGCCCGTGGGAATCAGCGCCAGGACTACGCCGATCAGACCCAGCGGCGCGACACTGGCGACCAGGAACAGCTTCTGCACGCTGTGCAGCTGGATCATCAGGAAGGTCGCCATCAGGAACAGCATCAGCGGCACCACTTTGGCGATCGGCCCCTGAGCCTTGCCGCTCTCCTCCACCGTGCCCCCCGTGGCGACCTTGTAGCCCACTGGCAACGTGGCGGCGAATTTATCGATGTCCGGCTTCAACAACCGCACCAGGTCAGTGGGCTGGATCTCATCGCGAACCGCCGCCTTGATGGTGATCGTCGGCTTGCGGTCACGACGCCAGACCAGTGGCTGCTCCAGCTCATAGCGCACGGTGGCGAAGGCCAGCAACGGAATCGAGGTGCCACCCGGTGTCACGATCTGCAGATTCTGCAGGGTTTCCGGCGTCCCTCGTTCGCTGTCCACCGCGCGGCCGATCACGTTGATCAGGTAGATGTCATCGTCAACCTGGGTCACCGTCGAGCCGCTGACGATGCCATTCATCAAGCTGGCCACGTCCTCGGATGACAACCCGAGTTGCCGCGCCTTGTCCTGGGCAATATCGATGCGCAAGACCTTGCCCGGTTCGTTCCAGTCAAAAATGATCTCGCCGATGTGCGGGTTCTTGTCCAGTTCGCTGGCCAGATCGATGGCGTGCTTGCGCACCTGATCGATGTCCTTGCCGCTGACCCGGTACTGGATCGGCCGACCGACCGGCGGGCCCATTTCCAGCGCTTGTACATAGCTGCCGATACCGACGAAATCCTTGCGCAGCCGCTCGCGCAACCGCTGGCTGAGCTCCGTGCGCGCCTGGAAGTCCTTGCTGACGATCACCAGCTGCGCATAGAAGGGGTTCTGCAATTGCTGGTCGAGTGGCAGGTAGAAACGAATCGCGCCCTGGCCGATGTACGTGCTCCAGCGCACGATATCCGGGTCGCCCTTGAGGGTCGCTTCCAGGCGGTCAACGGCCTTGCGGGTTTCATCCAGCGAGGCGTTTTGCGGCAGGTTCAGGTCGACGAGAATTTCCGGACGATCGGACGAGGGGAAGAACTGGTTCTGCACAAAGCGCATGGAAAACACCGCCAGCACAAAGCACAGCACGGTGATACCGATGGCCCACCAACGATTGCGCATGCACCAGAGCAAACCACCGTTGAAGGCCCGGCCGATACGCCCTGGCTCGGCAGAGTGCGGTTTGACCTTGGTACTGAGGATGTGCACGCCGATCACCGGGGCAAACAGCACCGCGACAATCCACGACACGATCATGGCCACCGCGATCACGGCAAACAAGGTGAAGGTGTATTCGCCGGCAGAGCTACCGTTCAGCCCGATCGGCACAAAACCGGCGACGGTCACCAGGGTCCCGGTGAGCATCGGGAACGCGGTCGAGGTATAGGCGAAGGTCGCCGCCTGTTCCTTGGTTTCCCCCATTTCCAGGCGCGTGACCATCATCTCGACGGTGATCATCGCGTCATCTACCAGCAGACCCAGGGCGATGATCAACGCACCGAGGGAGATCCGCTGCATGGTGATGCCACTGTATTCCATGAACACAAAGACCATCGCCAGCACCAGCGGAATCGAACACGCCACCACCAGCCCGGCGCGCACGCCAAGGCTGATGAAGCTGACCACCAGCACGATGATGACCGCTTCGAACAGCGCGCTGGTGAAGCCGCCAACGGCCTCCTCCACCACTTCGGCCTGGTCCGACACCTTGTGCACGCCAACCCCCACCGGCAAGTCAGCGGTGAGCTGGTCCATGCGCGCGTGCAGGGCCTTGCCGAACTCCTGAATGTTGCCGCCCGCCTTCATGGCAATCGCCAGGCCAATGGCCGGCTGGCCATTGAAGCGGAACATCGGCGCGGCCGGGTCGACATAGCCACGGGTAATGTCCGCGATGTCGGCCAGGCGGTAGAAACGGTCGTTGAGCCGCAGATTGACCGCCGCCAGGTCTTTCTCCGAAGCAAACTGCCCGGAGGTGCGCACGGAAATCCGCTCGGGACCGGCCTCGATCACCCCGGCCGGGGTCACGGCGTTCTGAGCTTGCAGGCTCTGCACCACCTCGCGCTGGTCAAGCCCCAGGGCCGCCAGCTTGCGCGTGGAGAAGTTCAGGTACAGCACTTCGTCCTGCTGGCCGACCATTTCGATCTTGCCCAGTCCCGGTACGTCGCGGATCTCGGCGCGCGCCTGCTCGACGTAGTCGCGCAACTGGCGCATCGACAGGCCATCGGCGGTAAAGGCGAACACCGAGCCGAACACATCACCGAATTCGTCGTTGAACGACGGCCCCTGTATGCCTTGCGGGAAGGTGCCGCGAATATCGTTGATCTTCTTGCGCACCTGGTACCAGATTTCCGGAATGTCCTTGGCCTTGGTGGTGTCGTGCAAGTAGACATACACCGTGGACTCGCCGGGCCGGGTGTAGCTTTTCACGTAATCGAGCGAGTCGAGCTCTTCGAGCTTTTTCTCGATCCGGTCGGTGACCTGCTTGAGGGTTTCTTCCTGGGTCGCACCGGGCCAGCGGGTCTGGATCACCATGGTCTTGATGGTGAACGAAGGGTCTTCCTCGCGCCCCAGGTTGAGGTACGAAAACACGCCCATGAGCAAGGCAACGAACATCAGGTACCAGACGAAGGACTGATGCTTGAGGGCCCATTCGGATAAGTTGAAACTCCCTTTCATCGCGGGCTGTCCTCGTCGATTTTAACTTTCTGCCCCGGCTTGAGGCTGTTCACACCGGCGCTGACCACGCGCTCGCCACTCTTGAGACCCCGCCCCAGGATCACACTGTCGGGACCACGGCTGACCACGCTGACCTCGCGCGGAGAAACGGTTTGGGTATGGGGATCGACCACCCAGATACGGGTTTTGCCGTCGACTTCCTGCAAGGTGGTCAGCGGCAGTTCAATGCGCGGTTCGATAGCGGTACGCAGACTCACGCTGATGGCCGTGCCAAGGCGGAACCCAATGGGCGTTTCCGTCAGGGTCAGGCGGGCTCGCCGGGTACGGGTCGCGCTTTGTGCCTGCGGTTCGATCTCGCGGATGATGGCCGTTGTGCGCATGCTCGGATCCAGTTGCGCCGAGACTTCGAACACCACGTCGGTCGGCAACTGTTCGGCGAGGGTCGCCGGCAGGTCAATGACCGCCTCCTTGATATCCGGCCGCGCCAGGGTCACCACTTGCTGTCCGGCGCTCACCACTTGCCCGGCCTCGGCGTTCCAGGCCGTGACGACAGCGGCATGATCCGTGCGCAGTTCGGTATAGGCGAGCTGGTCCCGGGCCTGGTTGACTGCCGCCCGAGCCTGATCCAGTGACGCCTGGGTGGTTTTCAGGTCGGTCTGGGCGATGTCCAGTTGCGCCTGGGCACCGACCCCTTGGTCAAACAACTCCTGCTGACGCCGGGCATTGGCCTGGGCGTTGATCAATTGCGCCTCGATCTTAGCCAGGTCGCCCTGAGTGGAGCGCAGCTGGTTTTGCTGCTCCGTCGGGTCGAGGGTCGCCAGCAACGCGCCCTTCTCGACTTCGCTGCCGACATCCACTGCTCGACTGGCGATGCGCCCCGGCACACGGAAACCGAGGTTGCTTTCGTAGCGAGCCTGGATGGTCCCG
Organism: Pseudomonas sp. Irchel s3a18; assembly: GCF_900187535.1. Taxonomy (NCBI): domain Bacteria; kingdom Pseudomonadati; phylum Pseudomonadota; class Gammaproteobacteria; order Pseudomonadales; family Pseudomonadaceae; genus Pseudomonas; species Pseudomonas sp. Irchel s3a18. The sequence continues at coordinate 70,286 of NZ_FYDV01000020.1, forward strand.
GCAAATCGTCCGAGATCCTCCTGATCCAGCGCCTGTACCTTGATGGACAACACCGGACGCACCGGTTCAGGCGGCGCCTCTTTCTCCGAGCAGGCCGACACCAGCAGGCCCGCCGACAACAACAGTACCCAGCGCTTCATGGTTGGGCTCCCGGCGATTGCATCGAGGGTTGGGCAGGCGGGGTGACGATCTCCACCAACACATTGGGGTGCAACAACTGACCGCCGGCGGTGACGACTTTCTCACCGCCGTTCAGGCCCTCGCTGATGATGACTTTGCCGGTCAGGTAACGGCCCACTTTTACCGTTTTGAGCTGTGCCTTGCCTTGCGCATCCACCAGCCACACAGCCGGCTCGCTGAGGTTCTTGGTCAGTGCCGCCCAAGGCAACTCGACCACGGACGTGCCTGGGACCTTGCCCGTGGCACTGACTACAGAGCCCAGCCGCATGCCTTCAGGCAGTTCTGCAAGGGTAACCTTGATCTGTACCGTGCCGCTTTGCGCCGACACGGCCGGGGTAATTTCACGCACGATACCGGTGGTCTTGATGCTCGGGTCATCGAGCAGACTGACCACCACGGTCTTGTCTTCGGGCTCCTCAAGCAGCAGTGACTCATAGACGTTGAACACCGCATCACGCTCGCCGTCCCGGGCCAGGCTGAAAATCGGCACCGTGGCCTGCACCACCTGGCCGACTTCAGCCTGACGCGCAGTGATCACGCCAGGTGCATCGCTAACCAGTGCGGTGTAGCTCAGTTGCTCGCGGGCATTGGCCAACTGCGCCTGCGCGGCCGCCAGGGCGCTTTGGCTGCTGCGCAATGCCGCCTGGGCAGAGTCGTATTCGCTTTGGCTGGTATAGGCTTTTGGCAGGAGTTTTTGCTGGCGGACGAACGCGGCAGCCGCCTGCTTGACCCGCGCCTGTTCGGCGACCACTTGGGCCAGCGCGCTGTCGAGGCTGGTCTGCAGGTCTTTCGGGTCGAGCCGGGCCAGCACTTGCCTGGCGGACACGCGATCACCGACATCCACCATGCGCTGGATGATCTTGCCGTCCACGCGAAACGACAACTCGGTCTGGACCCGCGCCTGAACATCCCCGGTGAGGGTCACCGAGGCTGCGAATTCAGTGGGTTTTACCTCTTGCACGAACACCCTTGGGCGTTCCTTTTCAACGGGCTGCTTGTCGCCGCACGCGGTCAACAGGGCAAAGAGGCTCAGGCCAACGATACACTTCAATCCAGGACCAGCCATGCAAGCTCCTTTGCGTAATACGGGCGGACAGGTAACGATCAGACAGTGAGCACCGACCATGGGTTTCCTGGTGCATGCCCAGCGACTCACGCACCGAGCGCTCACAGAGCTGCCGACAATAAGGCAAACTGGTCTTCAACGCAGCAGGAATTCCCCAATGCTCAACACCCTGGCGGTGGCCAATTACCGCTCGATCAATAAACTGGTAATCCCGCTGGGCCGGCTGAATCTGATTACCGGACCCAATGGCAGCGGCAAATCCAATCTCTATCGCGCACTGCGACTGTTGGCCGAAACCGCCCAGGGCGGTGTGGTCAACGCGCTGGCTCGCGAGGGCGGGCTGGACTCGACCTTCTGGGCCGGGCCGGAAAACATCAGCCGACGCATGCGCAACCATGATGTGCCGATCGAGGCCTCGTTGCGCCAGGGGCCCAAGCGGTTGCGCCTGGGCTTTGCCGGCGACGACTTCAGCTACGCCATCGCACTGGGCCTGCCCATGCCGTTGCCAGAGCGTGTGTCGTACTTCTCGCTGGACCCGGAAATCAAACGCGAATGCATCTGGGCAGGCGCCGTGTATCGTCCGGCGAGCCTGCTGGTAAACCGCGCCGGCCCTATGATTCGGGTCCGTGAGGGGCGCGACTGGGACGTCCTGGCCCAGCACACGCCGACCTTCGACAGCCTGTTTGATCAGGTCGGCAACCTGCGCTCATCACCGGAAGTCTTGCTGCTGCGCGAACACATCCGGGGCTGGCGCTTCTACGATCACTTTCGCAGCGACGCCGATGCCCCGGCGCGCCAGGTACAGCTGGGTACACGCACGCCGGTATTGCATCACGATGGCCGTGATCTGGCGGCTGCGCTACAGACCATCCGGGAAATCGGTGATCCCGAGGCGCTGCAAAACGCGGTCAGCGATGCCTTTCCCGGTGCCCGGCTACACATCGAGCCCGTGCAAGGCGGCCGCTTTGCCATTGAGTTTTATCAGGAAGGCTTGCTACGCCCGCTGTCCGCCGCCGAACTGTCGGACGGCACCTTGCGCTACCTGCTGCTGATCGCCGCGCTGCTGACACCACGGCCTCCGACGCTGATGGTCCTCAACGAACCGGAAACCAGCCTGCACCCGGACCTGCTGCCAGCCTTGGCCCGCCTGATCATCCGCGCTTCGCAAGAGTGCCAGGTGTGGGTGGTATCCCACGCCAGCCGCCTGATCGCCGCGCTGCAGCAAGACCCCGAGTGCAATTGCATCGTGCTGGAGAAACAGTTTGGCCAGACGCAAATCGTTGGGCAGGGGATGCTGGATGAACCGGCGTGGAACTGGCCGGACTGAGACAGCGGGCTGATGCCTGGCCGCGCGGTCAGGCGGCCGTTTGAGTCACTTGAAAAGTTGTCCCGCGGATTGGCGAAGTCTGCAAGTGACAGCTATTTTCCTTTGCGCTGCAGGAGAGGGCTTTCTTTCACATCATCCCTCCAAGGACGAACAGCGCACGACCAGACTCCCCGACCCAACATCCAACAAGGACGATAAACATGGCAGACCTGAACACCTCCCCGCGACTGGACCCGCAGGATATCGTGAAGTGGTTGGTGGCGTTGCGCCAGGCGTTGAAGGCCCCGACGGCCTGACCGAGATCCAGGGCTTGATCATGTGGCGAGTGGGCCTGCCACCGATCTGACGGTCATAAAAAAAACGCCGACGCGGGTGAAAGCCGTCGGCGTTGAAACCTTGAAAGGGTTTACGGCGTTATCAAAACGCTGGCAGTACCGCACCACTGTACTTCTGGGCAATGAACGCTTTGACTTCAGGACTGGTCAGGGCCTTGGCCAGTTTCTGGATCGCGACGCTGTCCTTGTTGTCTGGACGCGCGACCAGGAAGTTCACGTACGGCGAATCGGCACCTTCAATCACCAGCGCATCCTTGGCCGGGTTCAGGCCGGCTTCCAGCGCGTAGTTGGTGTTGATCATGTCCAGGTCGACCTGATCCAGCACGCGCGGCAGCATGGCCGACTCCAGTTCCTTGAACTTGAAGTTGTGCGGGTTCTTGGCAATGTCCTTTGGCGTGGCCAGGGCGTTTTTCGGGTCTTTCAACTCGATCAGGCCGGCTTTCTGCAGCAGGATCAGCGCACGACCGCTGTTGCTGCCTTCGTTCGGGATGGCGATGGTGGCACCGTCTTTGAGCTCAGCCAGGGACTTGACCTTTTTCGAGTAGCCGCCGAACGGTTCGACATGCACACCGATCACCGTCTCCAGGTGAGTGCCTTTGCCTTCGTTGAAGCTCTTGAGGTACGGCAGGGTCTGGAAGTAGTTGGCGTCCAGACGCTTCTGATCGACTTGCACGTTCGGTTGAACGTAATCGGTGAAGATTTTGATCTCCAGATCCACGCCTTGTTTGGCGAGGGTTGGCTTGATCAGTTCGAGAATCTCGGCGTGCGGCACCGGCGTTGCAGCAACCACCAGCTTCTCGCCTGCCTGGGCGATGCCTGCGGTCAGGGCAGCCGCCAATGCGGTGAACAACAGAACCTTTTTCATGCAGTGTCCTTATTTGTCGTTGTCGACAACGGCTAAAAAATGAGGTGCCAGTGAAGGGCTATCAGTGGCGTGAAGCGGACAATACCGAGGTTTTTTATTCCTGAATAATATCTTTTATTCACTTTCATATTCTATTTTGTTCTTTTGACAACGACCCCCACTCTGTCACCCGCCAATGCCTACAGGGCCTGCGCCAGGCTTGCGAGCAGGCGCCCGAGCGCTGCGCGTTCAGCGACCGAGCCGGTGGTGATGAGCTGCGTGGCCTGCTGCTCGATCAACGACAAGGGCGACACCACCTGCGGCAAGTTCAAATGCGCAGGTTGTATCTCCTCGCCGCTACTCACCAGCAACGCAAAGTGAATGACATTTTCCAGCTCACGGGTGTTGCCCGGCCAACGGTGTTGCTCCAGCAGCCGTTGCGCTGCCTCGCTGATAAACGGCACTGGCAGGTCAAGACGCTGGCTGTAGATCCCCAGGAAGTACTCGGCCAACGATTGAATGTCGCCGATCCGCTCGCGCAGCGCCGGCAATTCGAGCTGGCCTTCGCTGAGGTAATGGAACAGTCGCTCATGGAACTTGCCGGCGGCCACCGCCTGTGCCAAGTCAATGCTGGTGGCCGCCACCAGACGCACATCCACGGGACTCGGCTGCTGCGCACCGACACGGGTGACTTCATGGTTCTCCAGGGCTGCCAGTAATCTGGCCTGAATCGGCAACGGCAAATCGCCAATCTCGTCCAGGTACAGGGTCCCGCCATTGGCCGAGCCAAACCAGCCGGCGCGACTGCTGGCCGAGCCGCTGAAACTGCCACCGGCATAACCGAACAACTCAGCATCGGCGTAAGTCGGGCTGATGGCACCACAGTTGACCGACACAAACAAACCGCCGCGGTCACTGGCGCGATGAATGTGCCGCGCCAGCAATTCTTTGCCGGTACCGGTCTCGCCACGGATCAATACGCAAATCGAGCGCGGCGCCAGTTCCTCAAGGTCCTGGCGTAGCTGGCGCGAGCGTGGATCGACGAACACCAGCGCCTTGGCGCGGATGCTCAACGGGCTTTTTTCGGCATCGGGAAAGGTCAGCAAGGACTGACCGAAAGACTCATGCACACTCATGACGGACTCCCGCCCAAACCGTCGGCGGACGGGGACGTTGCAATAAAAAGGAGGTTCAGGCGCGACGCAGGGCGCGATGTTCCATGCGGGTTTGCAGGCGATACAGGTAGGCAAAACCCTGCTCCCAGCGATGGTGACCGGACTTCACATTGATGTGCCCGGCACCGGCCAGGATGCCGGCCTCGGCGCCCCAATGGCGTGCCAGCTCAAGGGCGCGCGGCGCGCTGACCGCTGCGTCGTTATCAGAGCTGACGACCTGGCTCGGGAACGGCAGCACGTGCATCGGAATCGGTGCAAAGTTACGCAACGCCGGCACGCAAGCCGGGCGTTCGACGTCGGCAGGCGCCACCAGCAGGGCCCCGCGAACTTGACGCAACGCCTGCGACGGCGCGGTGGCTGCCCAATGCGCGACGGTGATGCAACCCAGGCTATGGGCGATCAGGATCACCGGCGTGCTGTCGGCATCGATCGCTTCGGCCAACGCAGCCACCCAGTCTTCACGCCGCGGCGTCAGCCAATCGGCCTGCTCGACCCGTGCGCTGTTCGGCAGGCTGTTCTGCCAGTGGGTTTGCCAATGATCGTCCGGCGATCCCTGCCAGCCCGGCACAATCAGGTAGCGAATGGGTTCGTTGCGCATGGGGGGCTCTCCTGTGCGTGTCTATTCCTGAGCGAGTATAGGGACGAGACTTATATTCGTTAAGGAATAAGAATTTATTAATTAAGACCTAAATAGAATATGAAGGACATTTCCACACGCCGTGGTTTTTCCCAAATAAAAAAAGGGCCGCACCCTGCCAAGGAGACGGCCCCGGAAATCGATGGATTCAAGCGCAGGCAGCGGTAGCGTCACGCGTTGCTCTCTTGCGTAGAGGAATACCGCATCAAGGTTTCGATCTGATGAATCAGCCCTTCAACGTATGACACCACTGCATCGCCGGACGAATCATTACTTCAAACACTTATTCTTTAAAGTAATATTTAATACTTAAAATAGACCGATAAGTAATATGCAATTCAAGCGTTCGTCGAAGGCCACGTCGCTCCCGACGCGGCCATACAGTTCGTCACACTGAGTCATGCCAAGGACTGCAAAGCACCAACCTGCCTGCTGATCACCGGTAACTGAGCTGGCTTTTTCCGGTAATCAGCACGGGCTAAACGTCAGGCCGGCCGTCACAGCTTGTGCCCGCACACAACGTGGGAACAACTAGGTTTGAGCCGCTACCGCGGTATCAGCTGCCTGTCGCTCCTTGCGCACGAACCGGTTCGCCCGGCCAAACGTGCCGAAGTCGTTAAACCGCACGCCCATCTCACGCATCACCTTGTGCGCCACCGGCACCGTCAGCTGGCGGATGTAGAACGGTTCCTTCACCACGAAATGGTGGATACCGTGGCTGCTGCCGAAGTTGAAGCAGAACGCCTGTAACGGCCACATCCACCAGGGGTTGAGCACCTGGGTCTGCTGGATCACGTTGCCCGCTTCGAGGTCGCCGTAGTAGTGCATGTTCGAGCTGACAAAGTGCAGGCAAAAGGTGCGCAATACGTTCGGGCCGATGATCACCACGGCGGCGACATCGATCACCTGCATCGCTGACAAGGTCGCCGCCGACCACTCCACCGAGGTGCCCATCAGCCAGGCGACGCCGTTGATTCCGTGAAAGCCGAGGAACACATACCACGCGCCCCAATGCATCAGTGCCAGCGGCGCATAGACCTTCAGGCTGCGTTGCAGGATGCTCAACTTGTGGGCCCAGGTCCTGGCCCGCAGCACACGGATAAACGCCGACATCACGTTGTCACCGACCATCAGCAAGCGAGCAACACCCCAGGGCTCGCCATTGGTGATGGCGCGCTCTTCCATGTCGGCTTCAGTGCCGGACACCTTGTGGTGATTGAGGTGCAGGTGGCGGCGGATCCACGGATTGATAGTGCTCGGACGCGCCAGCCACACCAGGCCCATCATCAGGTTGTGCGGCACGCGTTGTTTACGGAAGTACATGCTGTGGATCAGGTCGTGCTCCAGTTCATGGGTCAGCGACGCAAAAAAAGCATTCAGCAGCAGGCATGCCCACCAGGCCATGTGCCCCGTCATGTACAACGTCGCCGAACCGATCATCCCGGCCAGGGCGAAGGCCAGAATGCCCGCGCCAAGGGCATCCTGATGATTGAGCAGCGGGTAGCGCTGGCGTAGTTCGACGCCTCGTGCGAGCACCACTTGGCGGATATGCGCCGATCGTTGCTGTGCATTCTGGCCCTGGGGACTTGCAGAAGTACCGTACATGCTTCCATCCTTTGGTTATTGATGCTCGCATCCTGCCCTGTGCACTTGCGCCGGGCGTTAGCTGTGAACGCCAACCTGTTGACCGGAAGCGCCAATCATCATGATTGAACCCACCTCCCTCGCCAGCTGGACCCGCGCCCTGCGCAAGCAACTCGACGCCCTGGGCCTCGACAGCGCGGCACTGTGCCAGCAGGCCGGGCTCGATCCGCAACTGATGGACGACCCCAATGCCCGCTATCCACTGTCGGCAACCACTCGTTTGTGGGAGGTGGCGGTGCATGCCAGTGGCGACCCGGCCATCGGTCTACGGGTGTCGCGGTTTGTCAGCCCCACGACCTTCCACGCATTGGGTTATGCGCTGGTCGCCAGTGGCAGCCTGCGGGAAGTGTTCGAACGCATCGTGCGCTATCACCAGGTGGTCAGCGACGCCCTGGACCTGCACCTGAGTCGCGCCGAGGACCGGTACCGCTTCACCCTCCAGGTGCCCGAAGGCAGTCCGGCCCCCGCCCCGGAAGCCATCGACGCCTTTGCCGCGATCTACGTGCGCACCTGCCGCAACCGCCTGGGCCGCGAGTACGCGCCGCTGGCGGTGTACCTGCGTCGCCCGGAGCCTATGGATCCTCACCCATGGCACAAGGTGTTCCGCTCACCGGTGTACTTCGCCGCCGACGAAGATCGACTGGAATTTGCCCTCGAAGACTTCGACAGCCACCTGGACGACGCCAACCCGGAACTGGCCGAGCACAACGAAACCGTGCTCAAGCGCACCCTGGCGCAACTCAAGCCCCTGACCTGGGAGCGCAAGGTTCGCGATGCCATTGAAGAACAATTGCCCGAGGGCGAACCCAGCGCCGAACGCATCGCCCAGGCGCTGCACCTGAGCTTGCGCAGCCTGCAACGGCACTTGGCGGATGAGGGCTGTCGCTTCGACACCCTGCTCAACGAAAGCCGCGAAAACCTGGCCCTGCTGCACCTGCGCGATCCGCAATGTTCACTGAGCGAAATCAGCTACCTGCTGGGGTTTGCCGACACCAGCAGCTTCAGCCGCGCCTTCAAGCGCTGGACCGGCATGACACCGGGACAGTTTCGCGACGGGTTGCGCTGAAGGCCCTCGGTTCCCCGCGTGGGCAAGGCCTCAAAGCGTGGCCAATGCCCGCAAGCGCTGGGCATCGAGAATCTCGATCTCACCATAACCGAGGCTGAGGATGCCCTGGTTTTCCAGATCCTTGAGGATCTGGTTGGTGGTCTGGCGGGACAGCGACAGCAACAGCGCCAACTGCTCCTGAGGTAACTGCAGGACACGACGGGCGTGCTCGAACTCGCCGTAACCGTCGGCGATCATCAGCAAGCGGTGCGCCACCCGCGCCGATGCCGGCAGTAGGGTCAACTGCTCGAGGTTGATGAAGGTCAGGCGCAGTTTGTGGCTCATCAACAACGCCAGCTGCCGCCAGTGCTGCGGTTGCTGGTCGAGAAAAGCCAGCAGGCTGGCCTGCGGAATCTGCAGCAAGGTGCACTCGCCGACGGCATAGGCATCATGGGTGCGTGGCTGACCATCGAACAGGCAGATCTCGCCAAACCAGTGCGGCGCTTCGATCAGGCTCAACAACGCCTCCTTGCCTTGCTCATTGACCGCACCGACGCGCACCGCGCCTTCCAGCACCGCGTACAGGCCACACGGAGCATCGCCGCGCCCGAACAGCCGCTGGCCCGACGCCAACCGCCGCGGGCGGGCCAGGGACAGCAGGCTATCCTGTAGAGAGGACGACAAATGACTGAACCACTGCCCCTGCATCAGGCATGACCGCCAGGCCTGTATTGGCATGAAGACTCCAAAATGATTGTCGCGTGGCTGACAGTGCCACGACCGATCGCAGGGCATGATCAGCATCCCTACAGGAGGAATAACAATGAAAAGCCTCGTTGACCACCTCAGTCAATACGCCGCGTACCACCGTGACCCGCGTAACATCGCCAGCCACTTTATCGGCATCCCGCTGATCGTGGTTGCCGTCGCCGTGTTGCTGTCACGTCCGGGATGGCCTGTGGCCGGGCTCTGGCTGTCACCGGCGGTGCTGCTGGCATTGGCCTCGGCGTGGTTCTACTTGCGCCTGGAGGTGCGCCTGGGCGTGGTGATGACGGTGCTGCTGGGCCTTTCCGTCTGGCTCGGCCAGATCCTCGCGGCACACAGTACGCTGCTCTGGCTGGGCAGCGGGATCGCGATGTTTGTGCTCGGCTGGGCGATCCAGTTTGTCGGCCACTATTACGAAGGGCGCAAGCCGGCGTTTGTCGATGATGTGACCGGGTTGATTGTCGGACCGCTGTTCGTGGTCGCGGAACTGGCGTTCATGCTCGGCATGCGCCATGAGCTCAAGGAGCAGATCGAGGCGCGGGCGGGGGTGGTGCGGATCAATCCAAAACGCGCTGCGGTGTAGGACACCCTCGTGAGCAAGCGGGGGGCGCCCCGCTTGCGTGCAACGCTTTCAGATATTGGCGATTTTCTGCCAGACCTTGGGTTTGAAGAACAGCGTTTCGCCCTTGGCCAGGCCCGTCAGGCTATCGTGGTCTTTCACCACTTCGGCCTCGATCAGTTCACTCTGCCCTTCCACTTTCAAGGTCACCCGCGTCGTTGCTCCCAGAGGGCGGATGTCGCGGACTTCGGCGGCGTGGTGATCGGCAAGCTCATGGCGCGACAGCGACACTTCATGCGGCCGGAACAACACATGATTGTCTTCGCCCAGGTGCAGGCGGTTGGAGTCACCAAGGAAGTGGTACACAAAATCGCTGGCCGGGTTTTCGTAGACGTCACCGGGTGAGCCGATCTGCTCGATCACACCCTTGTTCATCACCACGATGCGGTCGGCCACTTCCATCGCCTCTTCCTGGTCGTGAGTCACGAACACCGAGGTCAGGTTGATGTCTTCGTGCAGACGCGCCAGCCAGCGGCGCAGCTCTTTACGGACCTTGGCATCGAGGGCGCCGAACGGCTCGTCGAGCAGCAACACCTTCGGCTCCACCGCCAGGGCACGGGCCAGCGCGATACGCTGACGCTGGCCGCCGGAGAGCTGTTCCGGGTAGCGATCCGACAACCAATCGAGCTGCACCATGTTCAGCAGTTCGTGGACCTTGGCGGCAATCTGGCTTTCGCTCGGGCGCTGGTTTTTCGGTTTCATGCGCAGGCCGAACGCCACGTTGTCGAACACTGTCATATGGCGGAACAGGGCGTAGTGCTGGAACACGAAACCGACGTTGCGATCACGCACATCGTGGCCGGAGACGTCTTCACCGTGGAACACGATGTTGCCCTGGTCCGGGGTCTCCAGGCCGGCGATGATTCGCAGCAGAGTCGTCTTGCCGCAGCCGGACGGCCCCAACAGCGCCACCAGTTCACCGCTCTGGATGTCCAGGCTGATGTTGTCCAGCGCCTTGAACGCATTGAAGTTCTTGCTGACGTTACGCACTTCGATCGACATGAATTATTCCTCCGCGGCGCTGGCGCGCAGGCGGTTAATACGGGATTCGCTCCACTGCTTGAGCAGCAGGATCAAGAGCGCCAGGATCAGCAACAGGCTCGCCACGGCAAACGCGGCCACATGGTTGTATTCGTTGTAGAGAATCTCAACGTGCAAAGGCAAGGTGTTGGTCACCCCGCGAATATGCCCGGAAACCACCGACACCGCACCGAACTCACCCATGGCCCGGGCCGTACACAGCACCACGCCATAGATCAGGCCCCACTTGATGTTGGGCACGGTGACGTGCCAGAACATCTGCCAGCCATTGGCCCCGAGCAAGCGCGCGGCCTCTTCTTCCTGGGTGCCCTGCTCCTGCATCAGCGGGATCAGTTCACGGGCCACGAACGGCACGGTGACGAAAATCGTCGCCAGCACGATGCCCGGCAAGGCAAACACGATCTGGATGTCGTGGTCCTGCAACCATGGACCGAACAGCCCCTGCGCACCGAACATCAGCACATAGACCAGGCCCGCGATCACCGGCGACACCGAAAACGGCAAGTCGATCAGGGTCACCAGCATGCTCTTGCCACGGAACGAGTACTTGCTCACGCACCAGGCCGCGCTGACGCCGAACACCAGGTTCAGCGGCACCGAAATCAGCACGGCAATGACCGTCAGCTTCAAGGCCGACAGGGCATCGGGCTCGAAGATCGCGGTGAAGAACGCCCCCAGGCCCAGCTTCAGGCCCTGGGACACCACGATGAACAGCGGCAACAACAGAAACAGGGCAAAGATCAGCCAGCCGAGGACGATCAGGATCCGCCGTGATGTGGCACTGCCACGGCGGGCGGCGTTGGCCGAAGAGGCCGCGGCAATAGACGATTGGGACATTGTTCGCGCCTCCTTATGGGGTTTCGATACGCCGCTGCAACAAGTTGATCAGCAGCAACAGGACGAAGGAAACCACCAGCATCAGCACGCCGATGGAGGTGGCGCCGGTGTAGTCGTACTGGTCGAGCTTGACCATGATCAGCAGCGGCAGGATCTCGGTTTTCATCGGCATGTTGCCGGCGATGAAAATCACCGAGCCGTACTCGCCGACACCCCGGGCAAAGGCCAGGGCGAAACCGGTCAGCCAGGCGGGCAACAGGGCCGGCAGCAGGATGTAGCGGAACACCTGCAACGGCTTGGCACCCAGGCAGGCGGCGGCCTCTTCGATCTCTCGTGGAATATCGGCCAACACCGGCTGCACCGTGCGCACCACGAACGGCAACGTCACGAAAGTCAGCGCCAGGGTGATGCCCAGCGGGGTGTAGGCGATCTTGAAGCCCAGGTCGGCGGCGAACTGCCCCACCAGCCCGTTCGGCGCGTACAGCGCGGTCAGCGCAATACCGGCCACCGCCGTTGGCAGCGCGAACGGCAGGTCGATCATCGCATCGATGACCTTGCGTCCCGGGAAGGTGTAGCGCACCAGGACCCAGGCCAGCAACGTACCGATGATGCCGTTGATGATCGCCGCGCACAGCGCGGTGCCGAAGCTGAGCTTCAACGCCGCCAGCACCCGTGGTGCGGTGATGATTGCCCAGAACTGATCCCAGGTGAGTTGAGCGGCATGCACGAACATCGCCGCCAGCGGAATGAGCACAATCAGACTGAGGTACACCAAGGTGTAACCCAGCGTCAGCCCGAAGCCGGGTATGACGGGGGAGATACGACGCGACATAAAAGTCCTTGGTTGAACGCACAAAACCCGAAGGCGACTCCGGGCTTGATGCTGGCTGGATTCAGGTTACTGCGCCTGGTAGATCTGGTCGAACACGCCACCGTCATTGAAAAACTTCGGTTGGGCAGTTTTCCAGCCGCCGAAGTCCTTGTCGATAGTCACCAGTTCCAGGGTCGGGAACTGTTGGGCGTACTTGGCGGCCACGGTCTTGTCACGCGGACGGTAGAAATTCCTGGCGGCGATTTCCTGGCCGGCCGGGCTGTACAAGTGCTTGAGGTAGGCTTCGGCGACCTGCTCGTTGCCTTTTTTCTCGGCATTCTTGTCGACCACGGCCACGGGTGGCTCGGCGAGAATCGACAGCGAAGGCACGATGATCTCGAACTTGTCGGCGCCACCGTCTTCCTTCAGCGCCAGGAACGCTTCGTTTTCCCAGGCCAGCAACACATCGCCCTGCCCGTTGTTGACGAAGGTGATGGTCGAACCGCGAGCACCGGTGTCCAATACCGGGACGTGCTTGAACAGGGTCTGCACATAGTCCTTGGCCTTGGCTTCATCGCCGCCGCTAGCTTTCAGGCCATAGGCCCAGGCGGCGAGGAAGTTCCAGCGCGCGCCACCGGAGGTCTTCGGATTCGGGGTGATCACTTCGACGCCGTTTTTGGTCAGGTCGCCCCAATCCTTGATGCCCTTGGGGTTGCCCTTGCGCACCAGGAACACGATGGTCGAGGTGTAGGGCGTGCTCGCCTCAGGCAGTCGCTTCTGCCAATCGGCCGGCAGGGTCTTGCCCAGTTTGGCGATTTCGTCGATGTCACCGGCCAGCGCCAGCGTCACCACGTCGGCCCGCAGGCCATCGATCACCGCACGGCCTTGCTTGCCCGAGCCGCCGTGGGACTGCTGGATCTTCACGTTGTCGCCAGCGTGTTCCTTTTTCCAGAAGTCGATGAATTCGGCGTTGTACTCCTGGTACAGCTCCCGCGTCGGGTCGTACGACACATTGAGCAATTCGTAATCCTTGGCAACCGCGGAACCGACAAACAGGGCACTGGCCAAAGCGGCCAACGCGAAACGGCGAATCGACGACATAGTGAAGCTCCTGAAATTTTTAGTGTTGGCTGTTCTTATGTATTTCTGGAATCGGGTTGCCTGTCGGGGCGGGCATCAGCCCGGTTTGTTACCGGGGCTCTGCAAGCGGAATTTCTCTTTGCGTTCAATCTGAACCACCTGGGCGTTGTGCACCGTGATCTCTACCGCACCAAAGCGCAGATCGCGCAATGCGCTCTGGATCTCGCGCAAGATGGTTGCTTCGTCCTGGCCGTCAACGCTACGTAGAGATGCGCTCATGGTGCTGCTCCTGAAATGAGATGTGCCCGGCAGTGGCGGCACTGCTTGTGGCGTGGGAGCAATATTAGAGAGGCGCAGATATACTTAAAAATACTATTTAAGAATGTTTATATAACTGAAAGAGCAACCCTCCCCGCACAGTCCCGCCAGAGCGTTCAGTGCAGGGGAATCACCGGCGTTCGTGCCCAATCCAGCTCATGCGCCGGCAGCGGGCGGCCAAACCAGTAGCCCTGACCCAGGTCACACCCGTGCTCAAGCAGAAACGCCGCCTGCTCGACTTGCTCGATGCCTTCGGCATGCACTTGCATGCCCATGCTTTGCGCAAGGGCGATGATCACCCGCACGATCGCCACGTCATCGTCATCCCAGGGCAAGCCGGCGACAAATCCCTGATCGATCTTGAGTTTCTGCACCGGCAGGCGCTTGAGGCGCAGCAGCGACGAATAACCCGTACCAAAGTCATCAATGGCCAGGCGCACCCCCAGTTCGCGCAAGCGGTGCATTTGCTCCAGCGCCACCTCCGGATCGTCCATCACCGCGCTTTCCGTCACCTCCAGCTCCAGGCAGGCCGGGTCCAGTCCCGTGTCATGCAGCACCTGGGCAACCCGCTCATACAGTTCGCGCCGGGCAAACAGCCGCGTGGAAACGTTCACCGCGATAAACGATAACCGCGCCCCGGCCTTCTGCCAGTCACACATTTGCCGGCACGCCTGCTGCATCACCCAGGCGTCGATCTCGGCAATCAACCCGGTGCGCTCGGCAATCGGAATGAACTCCGCCGGCGACACCAGCCCGCGCTGCGGGTGCTGCCAGCGAACCAGGGCTTCAACGCCAACCAGACGGCGGGTCTTGAGGTCGTGCACCGGCTGGTAATGGACCCGCAACTCTTGCTGCTCCAGCGCACGGCGCAGTTCAAAGGCAATCTCGACCCGGTGCTGGGCGTGGGCCGTCAGCTCTTCGGTGTACAACGCGTAGCCGTCGCGCCCGGCCCCCTTGGCCTTGAACAACGCCGAATCGGCGTTGCGCAGCAACTGCTCGGCGCTCAGCGCATCGCTGGGGAACAGGCTGATGCCGACACTGGCATTGATGAACAATTGATGGGCGTCGATCTGAAACGGCTCTTTCAGGCTATCAATGATCCGCTGCGCCAATGCGGCCGCCTGAACCAACTGTGGGCAGCTCTCGGCCAACACCGCAAACTCGTCACCACCGAAACGCGCCAGGGTGATGCCCGGGCCGAACAGGTCACGCAGACGAGCCGCCACGGCCTTGAGCAACTGATCGCCAACGTTGTGCCCGAGGCAGTCGTTGATCAGCTTGAAGTAATCCAGGTCGATCATCAGCAAGGCGCACCCGCGTTTATGTGTCTGCGCGCTCGCCAGCGCCTGCTCGACGCGATCGCTGAACAACAGACGATTGGGCAAGTCGGTCAGCGGATCGTGATGGGCCAGATGGGCCAATTCATGCTCGGAGTCCTTGATCGAGCTGATGTCGGAAAACACCGCCACGTAGTGACTGAGCCGGCCGCGATCATCATGAATCACCCGGATGGTCTGCCATTGCGGATAGATCTCGCCGCTTTTGCGCCGGTTCCAGATTTCACCGCTCCACTCGCGGTCGTGGCTCAAGGTCTGAAACATGTTCTGGTAGAAATCGGGAGGGTGGTGACCGGACTTGAACAGGCTGGGCGTATGACCCAGCACTTCTTCGGCCCGGTACCCGGTGATTTCCATGAAGGCTCGATTGACGTGGACAATCACGCCCTGGTGATTGGTCACCAGCACCCCTTCGTGGGTGCAGTCGAATACCGCCTGGGCCTGGCGCAATCGAGCGCGATTTTCATTGTGCTGGCGCAAGGTCGCGCCGATCCCCAGACATCCCAACAACCGCGCCCGTGCCACGAAGATCAACCCGGCACTGAGCACCACCCACAGATAACCGTTGATCAGTTGCCAGCGCGGGAGATCAGCAGACCCATCGAATAATTTGCTCAATAAATAACCAGTGACTTCCAGCCAGACAACGGAAAGCACCAGATAGAGCAGCGCTGCACGCAAGGCATTGCGATGAGAAGCAGACATTCAGTCGTCCATGTCCCTACAAAAAAGGCGGGGATTATAGATTAAAGAAACATCCAGCCACTCTTATCTGAAAGGGCGACTGGTTTTATCTGTGTCCTGAGTGATAATGCGCCTGCTGTTTTTTCTTTATCGAGGGCCCTATAGCCTATGTGGTACGAAGGTTTACTCGGCTTGTCAGCCTGGCAACTGGTGGCGGTCACCCTGTTAATGACCCACATCACCATCGTGGGTGTCACCGTCTATCTGCATCGTTACTCAGCCCATCGCTCCCTTGAGCTCAATGCCGGCCTGAAACACTTCTTCCGCTTCTGGCTGTGGCTGACCACGGCGCAGAACACCCGTGAGTGGACCGCTATCCACCGCAAGCACCACGCCAAATGCGAAACCGTCGATGACCCGCACAGTCCCGTGATCAAAGGACTGTCCACCGTCCTGCGCAAAGGCGCCGAGTTGTATCGCGCCGAAGCGGAAAACGCCGAGACGCTACGTATCTATGGCAAGAACTGCCCTGAAGACTGGATCGAGCGCAATCTCTACAGCCGTTTCCCGCTATTGGGTGTGGCAATCATGGGTGTCATCGACCTGCTGCTGTTCGGCACCATCGGCATTACCATCTGGGCGATCCAGATGATGTGGATCCCGGTCTGGGCCGCTGGCGTCATCAATGGCCTGGGCCATGCCGTGGGCTATCGCAATTTCGAATGCCGTGACGCAGCGACCAACCTGGTGCCCTGGGGCATCCTGATCGGCGGTGAAGAGCTGCACAACAACCACCACACCTACCCTAACTCGGCAAAACTGTCGGTGAAGAAGTGGGAGTTCGACCTCGGCTGGGCCTGGATCCAGGTCTTCAGTTTCCTGCGCCTGGCCAAGGTTCAGCGGGTTGCGCCCATCGCCCACCGTGTCGAGGGCAAAGGCAACCTGGACATGGACACCGCCATGGCCATCCTCAACAACCGTTTCCAGATCATGGCCCAGTACCGCAAGCTGGTGATCGGCCCGCTGGTCAAGCAAGAGCTGGAAAAGGTCGACCATTCGGTACGCCACCAATTCCATCGCGCCAAGCGCCTGCTCTCGCGGGAAACCAGCCTGCTGGATGACAAACACCACCTGCGCATCCAGACCATGCTCGAGCACAGCCAGGCACTGAAGGTGATTTACGAAAAGCGCCTGGCGCTGCAGCAGATCTGGGTCAAGACCAGTTCCAATGGCCACGACATGCTGGCGGCGATCAAGGACTGGGTCCACGAAGCCGAAGCCAGTGGTATTCAATCGCTGCGCGACTTCGCTCACCAACTGAAGACCTACTCGCTGCGCCCTGCCTGACACCATTGATCGGTGCGCCCCGTTCGCGGGCGCACCCTCTGGAACTAAGCGCCAAATCCCCTCTCTCAAAGATCACTTCGTCATTCAGGCGGGCTTGGCTGCGGCCGCTGTCGAACGGCGGGCACGCCCTTTGAGAATTGTGTCGATGGTCAACGAAAACCCACAAGACCTCCCCCACCCACCGTGGCCCGAGACCGGGCAGAGCCTGACGGCCCTGATCGACGCTCAACGTGAAGTGGCGCGCCTGAGTGCGCGTGAGCAGTTGTTCAACGCGCTGCTGGTCAGCGTCAACGCCGTGCTGTGGGCCTTTGACTGGGAGACGCGCCAGGTGCTGTATGTCAGCCCGGCCTATGAACGACTCTTCGGTCGCTCTGCCGGCTTGCTGCTGGCGGACGTACAGCAATGGCGCGACAGCGTTTACCCGGACGATCTGGAGCATGCCGAGCGCAGCCTGGCCCAAGTGCTGGAAAAAGGTGCCGTGGAAGATCGCGAGTACCGGATCATCACCGCCGACGGCCAGGTGCGCTGGCTTCGCGACAAATGCTTCCTCAACCGCCTGGCCGAGCCTGGGCAGCCGGTGATGGTGGTGGGCATCGCCGAGGACATCACTGACAGGAAACGGCTTGAAACCGAGCTGCAGCACCTTGCCACCACCGATGCGCTGACCCGAAGCAGCAATCGCCGGCACTTCTTCGAATGCGCCAGCCGCGAGTTCCAGCAGGCACGCCAGCAGGGTTCATCCCTGGCGTTCCTGTTGCTGGATATTGATAACTTCAAGCGCATCAACGACAGCTACGGCCATCAACTGGGCGATCTCGTCCTGCAGCAACTCGCCGAATGCGGACGCGCCGCCTTGCGCCGCGCGGACCTGTTCGGGCGCATTGGTGGTGAAGAGTTTGCCGCGGTGTTCCCCGGCTGCACGCCCCAGATGGCCAGGCACGTCGCCGAGCGTTTGCAGCGGGAAATCCAGCACTTGAGGTTCAACCATCAAGGGCAGACCTTCGGCATCACCGTCAGCCAGGGCCTGACGCTCCTGAGCGCCGACGACGAATGCCTCGACGCCCTCTACAGCCGCGCTGACGCCGCGATGTACGAAGCCAAGCGCCAGGGCAAGAACCGGATTATCTGTGGCTGACAGGCTCGCTCAGGGTTGGGTGTCAGGCTTGTTTTTTGCGCAAGCGCAGCAATTCCGGCAAGCCGATCTTGAGCAGGCGTGCCGTTCGACTGTTGGCCAGCGCCTCGACGCCCTCATGCTCAGTCAGGCGCGCCAGTTGTGCCGCCATGTTCATCACCAGTGCTTCCCGGGAGTAAACCCCGCCACCGAGCTGATAGACCGCTGCAATCAGCTCGCGCAGCTCCAGCGGTAGCCGCCAGCGCGTGCGCAGCGCCGAACCGTAAGCGGCGCCGAACGTTGCCAGCGCGTCGCCAACTTCCTCCAGGTCGTCCAGCTCGCCGCCGGCCAGCTTCCACTCCTGCAAGCAGCGCAACAGCGCCAGATCGCCCAGGCAATGAAGCATGCCGGCGCAGTAGCAGCGCTCCTGGTCAAGGTCGAGCAAACGCGCCAGGGTGCGGCCATATTCAGCCGTATGCAGTGACAACTCCCAGTAGCGTTCGGCGTAATCGGCCAGGCACGGGTCGCTCAACTTTGCGCTGCGCTTGAGGGCCAGGCCCAGAATCAGGTTCATGCTTTGCCCGGTACCCAGACGATGCAGGGCCTGGGACAAGGTCTGCACAGCATCACCCAGGTGCTGTGAGGCGCTATTGGCGGCGGCGATCAGGACGGCGGTGATCTGCGGGTCGGTCCGTACTTCCTCTTCCAGCACCTTCAGATCGAGGCCAGTAGGGTTCAGGCTGCGCTTGACCGCCCGTTGCACGTCGGTAAGCAGCGGCGCGCCGTCCGCCAGCTCCCGCCGACGCTCGAGGAAGACCGACAGGGTCATGCCCGGCGCCAATGCCGGGATGTCACAGGAAACCGTCTCCCCGGCGTTCAACAGCAAGTCCTGCAAACGCTGCGTCAGACCCTGCATGTTCAGAGGCTTGGTCAAGTAGGCCGTGGGGGCCAGCGGCAGCGCCTCGCGCACACTGGCGCTGTCGTTGCGGTGACTCATCAGAATGAACGGCAACACCGGGTTGCGTCGGCGTAGACGCACACTGCGCAGCAAACCCAGACCATCGACGCCGGGAAGCTCCCAATCGGCGATCACCAGGTCGTAGGGGTGCTGGTCCAGCCACTCCAGCGCCTGCCGGCCATCGGCGCACAGATCCAGGCGTGCATCGCAGCGCACGTTCAGCAACACCTGCTTGAGCAGATCCCGAGACCAGGGATCGGCCTCGGCGATCAGCACGCGCGGTACAGCCGGTAAATCAACAGCAATCATCAATACACTCCGAGGCAATGCCTCGCACCTTAGACAATGCTGGCCCTTCGATACAGGGCCAAACCGGCCGATGTGTTTCAGGAGACCAAAAAAAACCCGCCGAAGCGGGTTTTTTGTCGATCAGGTCACACTGGGTGATCAGAGTTCCGAGAAGCACTCTTCGATGATCGCCAGACCTTTGTCCAGTTGCTCGTCTGGAGAAGTCAGTGGCACCAGTACGCGCAACACGTTGCCGTAAGTACCGCACGACAGCAGGATCAGGCCCTTGTCACGCGCCTTGGCCACAACCTTAGCCACAGCAGCAGCGTTAGGCTTGTGGCTGTCGCCGTTTTCGAACAGCTCGACCGCGATCATCGCGCCCAGGGCACGCACGTCACCGATCACCGGGTACTTGGCCTGGATAGTCTTGAGGCCAGTCACCAGACGCTCGCCAACCGCCTTGCAGCGGTCCAGCAGGTGCTCTTCTTCGAACACTTCCATCACGGCCAGGGCCGCGGCGCAGGCAATCGGGCTACCGGCATAGGTGCCGCCCAGGCCACCTGGGGCAATGGCGTCCATGTATTCGGCCTTGCCGCACACACCGGCCAGCGGGAAGCCGCCGGCGATGGATTTGGCGAAGGTGGTCAGGTCGGCGGCAACGCCCATCTGTTCCATGGCGAAGAAAGTGCCGGTACGGCCAGCGCCGGTTTGCACTTCGTCTGCGATCAACAGGATGCCGTGCTGGTCGCACAGGGCGCGCAGGCGCTTCATGAACTCTTTCGGAGCGACGTAGAAACCACCTTCGCCCTGAACCGGCTCGATGATGATGGCGGCGATGTCACGCGGCTCGGCGTCGTTCTTGAAGATGCGCTCGATGCTGGCGATCGAATCGTCGATGCTCACGCCATGCAGTTCGTTCGGGTACAGCGCACGGAAGATGCCGCCTGGCATCAGGCCCATGCCGGCCGAGTAAGGCACGACTTTACCGGTCAGGCCCAGGGTCATCATGGTGCGACCGTGGTAGGCGCCAGTGAAGGCGATCACACCGGCACGGCCAGTGGCGGCGCGGGCGATCTTGATGGAGTTTTCCACGGCTTCGGAACCGGTGGTCACCAGCAAGGTTTTCTTGGCGAAATCGCCTGGCACCTTGGCGTTCACTTTCTCGCACAGTTCCACGTACGGCTCGTAAGCCAGAACCTGGAAGCAGGTGTGAGTCAGCTTGTTCAGCTGCTCGGTCACGGCAGCGATGATTTTCGGGTGCAGGTGACCGGTGTTCAGCACGGCGATACCGCCGGCGAAGTCGATGAACTCGCGACCTTCCACGTCGGTCACGGTGGCGTTCTTCGCGGAGTCGGCGAAGATCGGGTGAATCTGGCCAACACCGCGTGGTACAGCGGCTTCGCGGCGTTTCATCAAATCAGCGTTAGTCTTGCTCATTACAGTCCTCATTCGCCGCTCATCGGTCGGCGTGGCTCAAGGATTACGCGGCGGGGAGTCAACGGCGGCAGCATGCGATGATCGACTGCCACAGCGTTCCCGGCCACAGAGAAAATTCCGTGTGAAGCGCGCAAAGGGACAGCGCTCTCGTGCCCTTTGCGCTTGAAGCAATGCCTTGCCGGGCTTAGATGCCCAGGCAGAGGTATTTGATTTCCAGGTAATCTTCGATGCCGTACTTGGAGCCTTCACGGCCCAGGCCCGAGGCCTTGATGCCGCCGAACGGCGCGACTTCGTTGGAGATCAACCCGGTGTTGACGCCGACCATACCGTATTCCAGGGCTTCAGCCACGCGGAATACACGGCCCAGGTCACGGGCATAGAAGTACGAGGCCAGGCCGAACTCGGTGTCGTTGGACATCGCGATCACTTCGGCTTCGTCTTTGAAGCGGAACAGTGGCGCCAATGGACCGAAGGTTTCTTCCTTGGCCACGGCAGCGCTTTTCGGCACGTTGGTCAGGATGGTCGGCTCGAAGAAGTTGCCTTCCATCACCTTGCCACCGACCAGCAGGGTCGCGCCTTTGCTCAGGGCGTCAGCGATGTGCTCCTGGACCTTGGCCACGGCCTTGCCGTCGATCAGGGGACCGGTGGTGGTGCCGGCTTCCAGACCGTTGCCGATCTTGAGCTTGGCCACGGCCGCCTTGAGTTTTTCGGCGAACGCGTCGTAGACCGAGTCCTGGATGTACAGGCGGTTGGCGCAGACGCAGGTCTGGCCGTTGTTGCGGTACTTGGAAATGATCGCGCCTTCGACGGCCTTATCCAGGTCCGCGTCGTCGAACACGATGAACGGCGCGTTGCCGCCCAGTTCCAGGGACACTTTCTTGATGTCCTTGGCGCATTCGGCCATCAGCTGACGACCGATTTCGGTCGAGCCGGTGAAGGACAGTTTGCGCACGATCGGGTTGCTGGTCAGCTCGCTACCGATGTCGCCGGCACTGCCGGAAACCACGCTGAACACACCGGCCGGAATGCCGGCACGCTGGGCCAGCTCAGCCAGGGCGAACGCGGAGAACGGGGTTTGCGAAGCAGGCTTGAGCACCATGGTGCAACCGGCGGCCAGGGCCGGGCCGGCTTTACGGGTGATCATGGCGGCCGGGAAGTTCCACGGGGTGATTGCCGCGGTCACGCCGATTGGCTGCTTGATCACGATCAGGCGCTTGTCTGGCTGGTGGCCCGGGATCACATCACCGTAGATGCGCTTGGCTTCTTCGGCGAACCACTCGATGAAGGAAGCGGCGTAAACGATTTCGCCCTTGGCTTCGGCCAATGGCTTGCCTTGCTCAAGGGTCATCAGGCGAGCCAGGTCGTCCTGGTTCTCGATCATCAGTTCAAACCAGCGACGCAACTTGGTCGCACGCTCTTTGGCGGTCAGTGCACGCCAGGCCGGCAGCGCCTTGTCGGCGGCTTCAATGGCACGGCGGGTTTCAACGGCGCCCATTTTCGGCACAGTGCCCAGAATTTCGCCCGTTGCCGGGTTGGTGACATTGATCGTCTGACCATTGTCGGCATCAACCCAGGCGCCATCAATGAAGGCTTGCTGGCGGAACAACAGGGTGTCTTTAAGCTGCATGTCGGCTTTCCTTAACAGCACCGCGATGACGCGGAGCGAATTATGATTGTAGAAAGGCGCCTTTTAGGCTGCCGTCAGGGAAATCATTCACCGGGCTGAAGCACATAAATAACGCACTGAATGAAACTCGTGCGGTTCAGCACCCAGACAAGAGCGTTTGAAATCTCAAACGAATCCTAGGATCAAAGGGGGTAAAGGACAATAGGCTGTTCGAAAAAAAGAACGAAAACGCCGCATTTGCCCCATTTTTCTGATCAACGTAGCGAACACCCGCCGGGCGGGTGCAAAACATCAAGCGATTCAGCAGCATGGACGCCCGCAGTGCATATGAGTATGATGGCGCCCGCTGCACCAGTAGCTCAGCTGGATAGAGTACTGCCCTCCGAAGGCAGGGGTCGTGGGTTCGAATCCCGCCTGGTGCACCATCTTCTTTCCCTTGTATTACAAGGGGATAGCGCTCCTGACAGAAACCTGTCCTAGTCCTGAAAGTCGTTTTTGCCACAAATTTGCCACACTTGAACGTGGCGGGAATGGTCGAAATGGCAACAATCAGGAATCGCGGCGAGTATCAGTGGGAAGCGCAAATCCGCCGCAAGGGCTATCCAGCCCAAAGAAAAACCTTCGAAACCAAAGCCGATGCCCAAGCCTGGGCGCTCGTGATTGTATGTCCAGATCCAGTTTGTGCCGTAGTCCTGAACTTCAGCGATTGATTCAAACAGGTAATGACCCAGCCAGTCATAACGCACGGTGCGGTTGTAGCGCTCAACATAGGCATTCTGCTGCGGATTACCCGGTTGAATGTATTCCAGGCGGACACCCTGTTTTTCGGCCCACAGCGTCAACTTCGTGCTGATGTACTCAGGGCCGTTTGAATCGCCCCGGATTCTCTAGACACCTTGCAAGCTCATTGCGTAACGCTTTTCAAACTCTACCGGTGACAGCTGATTGTTGAAACCATGGCGGCGTTTTGCGTTGTAGAACATCTCGATGTAATCGAACACATCGCTACGAGCATCTTCCCGCGTGGTGTAGATTTTCCTCTTGATTCGTTCCCGCTTTAGAAGCTGGAAAAAGCTCTCAGCCACGGCATTGTCATGACAGTTGCCTCGGCGACTCATGCTGGCAACCAAATTGTTCGCCTTTAAAAAGCTGC
The DNA here is from genome assembly GCF_900187535.1 of Pseudomonas sp. Irchel s3a18. Classification (NCBI taxonomy): domain Bacteria; kingdom Pseudomonadati; phylum Pseudomonadota; class Gammaproteobacteria; order Pseudomonadales; family Pseudomonadaceae; genus Pseudomonas; species Pseudomonas sp. Irchel s3a18. The sequence goes on from NZ_FYDV01000020.1 coordinate 93,952, forward strand.
GCCAATCGGAGCTGCTGTACTGGCTGCCCTGGTCGGAGTGAACCATCACCTCCTGTTTCGGTTTTCGCCTCCAAACCGCCATCAATAACGCATCAATGGCCAAATCACTGGTCATCTGCGACTTCATAGACCAGCCAACGACCTGACGAGAAAACAGATCCAGCACCACCGCCAAATACAGCCAGCCTTCATACGTACGAATGTAGGTGATGTCGGTGACCCAGACCTTGTTGGGCTCTACGACATCGAACTGGCGCTTCAGTAAATTGGGTGAGGCGACCGCTGGCTTACCGCCGTATTTGCCAGGGCGACGTCGATACCCTGTCTGAGAGCGCAGACCTTCAAGACGCATCAGCCTCGCCACACGATGCCGACCACAATCCTCACCGACCTCGCGCAGATCGTCATGGATTTTGCGATAGCCATAAACGCCGCCGCTGTCCAGCCACGAATGCTTGATCAAACCCAGCAGTCGTTGGTCGTCTTTGGCGCGTGCAGATTGCGGCTCAGACAACCAGGCGTAATACCCACTGGGGTGGACTTTCAGCGTCAGGCAAAGCCGTCGAATCGAATAGTCGCCCGCGCGCTGCTTGATAAAGGCGTACTTCAGCCGCACTCCTTGGCAAAGTACGCGGCGGCCTTTTTTAAGATGTCTCGCTCTTCAGTGACGCGCTTGAGTTCCGCTCGCAGACGACGCAGTTCAGCGTGCTGATCATCGTCCTGCTGCCGTTCTTCTTGAGGTTTGCTGTAGCGCTTTATCCAGGCATAGAGGCTATGCGTCGACACGCCAAGGCGGGCCGCCACATCAGCGACGGGTAGCTTCTTTTCGGTCACTTGATTGACCGCTTGGATTTTGAATTCTTCGGGATAACGTGGGTTGCTCATGGCACCTCCTGATTGGCCTCAGTTTAAGGCAAAGAGGTGTCTACGAAACCCGGGGCGATTCAAGACTTTGTGCATTTCATACGTAAAAAGCCACATCCATTAAGTTTTGACTTCATATGACTTAGCCCTCAGCGCTGAAAAAGCATTCGCTTCTACCAAATTCATTGGGCTGGCCAAAAGACGTACTGATGACGAGTCTTTGTCTAGTATCTGCGCCTCCTTTAAATTTGAGACGAAAGTACGCACCTTTTGTTCGCGCTGCCACGTTTCAACTCTAAAACCCTGCTAAGGCAACGACCGCCACACAGAAACACCCCCAGGCCAAGTGCCGGCCGAGCTGGCTCTGACGGGGGGAAGATCAGCGATAGAAAATTTTCGACAGGCAAAACAAAACCCCTACCTGCTTACGCAGATAGGGGTTTCGGAATTTAATCTTGACGATGACCTACTCTCACATGGGGAAACCCCACACTACCATCGGCGATGCATCGTTTCACTGCTGAGTTCGGGATGGGATCAGGTGGTTCCAATGCTC
>NZ_FYDV01000022.1:0-87646 GCF_900187535.1 Pseudomonas sp. Irchel s3a18
GCGGCTACTCATCGAGGGCCGAGCGCTGTTGCCACAGCGCTCACCATGAGCCCGGATACATTAGCGCAAGCCAGCTTTACCGAAAACAGCCAAAGAGGTTGCAGGAGATGGGCTGACCATACATTTTGTATTGGGCGTGGCGATTACAGGGTCGGGTAGTCGATGTAGCCGACCGGGCCCTTGGCATAGAACAGTTCCGGGCGCGCTTCGTTGAGCGGTGCGTCGGTTTTGAGGCGGGCCGGCAGGTCCGGGTTGGCAATGAATGGAACGCCGAAGGCGACTGCATCGGCCTTGCCGCTGGCGAGCCAGGCGTTGGCGCTGTCCTTGGTGAAGCGTTCGTTGGCGATGTACGGGCCGCCGAAGGCTTCTTTCAGGCGCGGACCGAGGCTGTCGCCGGCTTCCTTCTCGCGGGAGCAGATGAAGGCGATGCCACGCTTGCCCAGTTCACGGGCCACGTAGATGAACGTCTCGGCCAGGTTGTCGTCCCCCATGTCATGGCTGTCGGCACGCGGCGATAGGTGCACACCCACACGACCTGCCCCCCAGACCTCAATGGCCGCGTCAGTCACTTCCAGCAACAGGCGTGCGCGGTTTTCCAGGGAGCCGCCGTAGTGGTCGGTGCGCTGGTTGGTGCTGCTTTGCAGGAACTGATCCAGCAGGTAACCGTTGGCGCCGTGGATTTCCACGCCGTCGAAACCGGCGGCTTTAGCGTTTTCCGCCCCCACACGGTAAGCGTCGACGATGTCTTCGATCTCGGCGGTTTCCAGGGCGCGCGGCGTCGGGTAGTCGGCCAGCGGGCGAACCAGGCTGACGTGGCCTTTTGGCTGGATGGCGCTCGGGGCCACCGGCGTTTCACCGTCCAGGTAGGTCGGGTGGGAGATCCGGCCAACGTGCCACAGCTGCAGGAAAATCTTGCCGCCCGCGCCGTGAATGGCGCGGGTCACGTTGCTCCAGCCCCGCACCTGGTCGTTGGACCAGATGCCTGGCGTGTCCGGGTAGCCAACCCCCATCGGCGTCACGGACGTGGCTTCGCTGAGGATCAGGCCGGCGGAGGCGCGTTGTACGTAGTACTCGGCCATCAAGGCGTTGGGCACGCGGCCTTCGTCGGCGCGGCAGCGGGTCAGTGGCGCCATGATGATGCGGTTTTCGAGGGTAAGGTCGCCGAGCGTGATGGGATCGAAAATAGTCGTCATGAAATACAACCCTTCTTTAAATGATCAGTTTGTCGCGGGTGCCAGTTCGGCATCGCCGCTCTGACGGAAAGTAATCAGGGTCACCAGCAGGGCCAGGACGGCCAGCGCCGCGGCGGCCAGGGGCACGCTGGTCAAGCCGAAGCCGTGGGCAATGACGCTGCCGCCAACCCAGGCGCCCAGGGCGTTGCCGAGGTTGAACGCGCCAATGTTCAGGGTCGACACCAGGTTGGGCGCGGCCTTGCCAAAGGCCACCACGTTGACTTGCAGTGCAGGTACCGCGGCAAAGGCAGCGGTAGCCCAGAGGAACAGGGTGATTTCGGTCGGGATCACGGCAACGCTGGTCCAGCTCAGTACGGTGGAGATCACCGCCATGGACACGAATACGCCGATCAGGGTCGCCGCCAGGCGCTTGTCCGCCAGCTTGCCGCCGACGATGTTGCCCAGGGTCAGGCCAAGGCCGATCAACAGCAGGGTCCAGGTCACGCCTTTGGGCGAGACCCCGGTGACATCGCCCAGCAACGGCGCGACGTAGGTGAAGAGGGTGAACATGGAGGCGGAGAACAGCACGGTCATGCTCAACGACAGCCAGATCCCGGCCCCCTTGAGGGCCACCAGTTCGGCGCGCATGTCGAGTTTTTCTTCATCACGCTTGGCCGGCAGGAAGCGGATCAGGCCGATCAGCGCGATCACGCCAATCACCGTCACGGCCCAGAACGTCGAGCGCCAGCCGGCTTCCTGACCCAGCGCGGTACCCAATGGCACACCCAGTACGTTGGCCAGCGTCAGGCCGGTGAACATCAGGGCCACGGCCGACGCGCGCTTGTTGGCGGGCACCAGGCTGGCGGCAACCACCGAACCGATACCGAAGAACGCGCCATGGCACAGGGCCGTGACCACACGGGCAAACATCAGCACGTTGTAGTCACTGGCCATGGCGCACAACAGGTTGCCGACGATGAATATGCCCATCAACGCGACCAGTGCCGCCTTGCGTGGCAGTCTGGCGGTAGCCATTGCCATGAAGGGGGCGCCGATGGCCACGCCCAGGGCGTAGCCGGTCACCAGCCAGCCTGCGCCGGGGATCGAGACGCCCAGGTCGGCCGCCACATCGGGCAACAAGCCCATGATGACGAACTCGGTCGTACCGATAGCGAAGGCGCTCAAGGCCAGGATGAGAAGCGAGAGGGGCATGGTTGGATCCTTTATGAGCTCCTCAGAGCTCTTTGCCTAAGGTGTCGAGGAAGGCCTGGATGGTGTCCTCGTTACGTTTGTAGAAGTGCCATTGGCCGACCTTCTGGCTGCGGATCAGGCCCGCGCGGTGCAAGGTCGCCAGGTGCGCGGAGACGGTCGACTGCGACAGGCCGCAGCGTTTATCGATTTGTCCGCAGCAGACGCCGAAGTCGGTGCTGTGCTCTTGATCGGGAAAGGCGGTCGCGGGGTCTTTCAGCCAGTTGAGGATGTCTCGCCGTACTGGGTGTGCCAGGGCTTTTATTATTTCGTCGAGGTCAATGGTGGACATGGCAGTGCTCGGGTTGGGTACAGCGTTATATCGCGATGAAGCGAACTTTAAATCGGTATTTCGCGATATACCAATATGATTTTGATCTGATACCAGCATAAATCGGTATATCGGGTTATAACGATATGTGAGGTGCGGTGCTAAGCTATGCACCATGAACTATCTCGCACATCTTCATCTCGGTGGCCAGCGTCCCGGTCAATTGCTCGGCAGTTTGTATGGCGATTTTGTCAAAGGCCGGCTGTATGGGCAGTTCAACCCGGAGATCGAGCACGCCATCACCCTGCATCGACACATCGATGCGTTCACCGACCGCCATGTGCTGGTGGATGTCGCGTTGTCGCGATTTACCCTGACCCGGCGGCGTTATGCCGGGATCGTGCTCGATGTGTTTTTCGACCACTGCCTGGCGCGGGACTGGGCGCTGTACGCCGACTCATCGCTTGCGCATTTCACTGCGGATGTTTACCGGGTGCTTGCCGCCGAACCACAGTTGCCGGGGAGGCTGGCGCAGATCGCGCCGTACATGGCCGCGGATGACTGGCTGGGTTCGTACCGGGATTTTGCGGTGCTGGATCAGGTGTTGCGCGGGATCTCGCGACGCTTGTCGCGCCCGGAAGAACTGGCGGCGGCGATGCAGGAACTGGAGCGGTTGTATGAGCCGTTGAGCGAGGACTTTCGGTTGCTCTATCCGCAACTCCAGGCGTTTGCGCAAAGCCAACTGGCAGTGCAGCGCTGATGTGGGAGAGCACCGCTCGGCGCTCTCCCACAGAGTTTTTTGTACCCGCTGGGAGCCTGTGTCAGGCTGCGATGGCCGGGCGCGAAGGGACTGGCTGTGTGGTTTCCGGAACCTCACCAAACAACACCCTTTGCACTGCTTGCTGTGCGGCGAACGCCAGTGCCGCCCGTTCCTGGCCGTGGCAGGCAATCGGTCTGAGCAGGTGGATGTGCACGTCGCCCTGATCGTTGGCGAACAGGCGCATCAGATGTGAAAGCAGATCGTCGTCACCGATGAAGGGGGCCAGCGTGTCAATCTGGCCATTACGCAGGTAACGAATAGCCACCGGCTGCAGCGACACGTCCGCGTCGATGGCCGCCGACAACAAGCGACCGTGGAAGGTGCGCAACGAGCGACCATCGGTGGTCGTGCCCTCCGGGAATATCACCAGCGGGTGTTGGCGCTCCAGGTGGCGACTCATCTGTTTGCGCACCAGTTGGCTGTCACCCGCGCCCCGGCGAATGAACAGGCTGCCGGCCTTGGCCGCGAGCCAGCCGGCAACCGGCCAGGTGCGCACTTCGGCCTTGGACAGGAACGACAGGGGCGTGAGCATGCCCAGCAAGGGAATGTCGGTCCAGGACACGTGGTTGCTGACCCAGAGCATTGGCCGTTGCGGTACGTCACCGTGCACCGTGACGCGAAACGGCAGGGCATTGCTCAGGCGGGTCATGAAAAAGCGCGACCAGCGTTGGCGCCGCACCATGGAGTTGGCCAGGCCCATGCGTTCGAACAGGCCGAACAGCGCCGCCATGCTCAGGCCCAGCGCTACCACCAGTAGCACCCGCGCTATCCGCGCGTACACCCGCAGGCGGCTCATCATACGGCCGCCTTGAAGTGCTTGGCGTAACGCGGGCATAACTCATCGCGCTTGAGCAGAATGAACACGTCGGCGACCTGGAAGTCCTCGTCCCAGCACGGTTCGCCACAGATCTTCGCGCCCAGACGCATGTAGGCCTTGAGCAGTGGAGGCATTTCGGCGATCACGTTGGACGGGATGTCGAGGCTCGGCAGAGGCTTCTTCGGCTCGGCGCGCAGGTGCTCGGTGCACAGGTAGCGTTCGCGCAGGCGCTGCATGATCGCCTGGGCCTGGATCCCGCCGTCCTGCATCGGAATGCTCGCGCAACCCATCAGGTAACTGTAGCCGCCCTGGTTCAGCACTTCGGCCAGTTCGCCCCACAGGACCGCGATGGTGCCACCGTTGCGGTAGGCCGGGTCGACGCAGGTCCTCCCGATCTCCAGGATCGGGCCTTGCAGATGTACCAGGCCATGCAGGCTGAATTCTTCTTCGCTGTAGAAACGCCCCAGGCTGCTGGCGGCCTGGTGGTCGAGCAGACGGGTGGTGGCCACCAGGCGCCCGGTGTTCAAGTCACGGACTCCGATGTGGGTGCAGTGAACATCATAGTCATCCATGTCCAGACCCCGTTCCGCGCCTTTGAGTTTGGCGTTGAACTCGCCGCTGAATACGCTGAAACGCAGGGCCTGGGCTTGCTGCAGTGCCTGGGGGCCGATCAGGCGTTCGGCTTGCAGGCGGCGTTCAGTGCCGGTGTCGCTGATGCGTGCGATCTGAGTCATTGCGAGTCTCCGTACGGGCTGCGCACCCATCGTGGGTTGCAGTCGATCGACTTTGTTGTGCAAAGTCAGGCTATGTAGCCCCGGTGTCATCGCCATGAAGTTTTGGTGATGCTTGTGTGACAGCCCTTGAGGACCCCTTTTATGCCTTGGCAAGCCCTGTTGAACTGCACTGCGCGACTGCCCGCAAACCCCGACCTGGCCGAGGGTTACGCGAATTTGCTGGAGGTCCTGGGCGGGGTCTCGCCCTTCGAGTTGGCAGTGCGCGGCGGGCGCATGATGGCGACGCCCGGGCAGGCCTTCCTGGTGGGGTACCAGGCCGCGTTGCGCATGTTATGGCCCAGCGCACCGCACAGTCTGGGTGCCTTGTGTGCGACCGAACAGCGCAGCCTGCGGCCGGCCGACATGCAAACCCGCCTGGCCGACTTGCGCTTGAGCGGGCGCAAGGATTTCGTTACCGCGGGCAATGCGGCGGACTGGATGCTGGTGGCAGCGCGCAGCGAGGAGATGGGAGAGGCTCCCCGCCTGAGCCTGGCGGTGGTGTACCGTGGTGAGTCTGGCGTGCGGGTGGAAAAAATGCCGGCGATACCGTTGATGCCGGACATCAGCCACGGTCGGCTGTACCTCGAAAACGCCGCCTGTGAGCTGTTGGCCGGCGATGGCTGGGATGCCTACGTCAAGCCTTTCAGGACCCTCGAAGACCTCTATGTGCTCAGCGCCATGAGCGCCTGGCTGTATGGCGTCGGTCAGGACTGTGGCTGGGCGCAGTCGCTGCAACTGCAGCTGCTGGCGCTGCTGGCCGGGTGCGCGGAAGCCAGTCGCCAGCCACCCGACAGCAGCGCCGGTCATGTGCTGCTGGGTGGTTTGTTCGCGCAGTTTGACGGATTGAAGGTAGCGCTCAATGCCGCCTTTGCCGCTGGCCCCGCCGAGTGGGCGGCGCTATGGGCAAGGGATCAGGCGGTGCTGGATCTGGCGGCGGGGGCCAGGGCCAAGCGGCTGGCCAAGGCGTTGGTGGATGTTTCGTTGAAGTGACGGGCCAGATCGCGGACCACCTGATTTCGAACTGTCATTGATCTCGACTAGGCTCAGCAGATTCAATTCGCCGAGCCCTCGTCATGTTCAAAGGCTTGTCCCTGCTGTTGATGCTGTTGGTCAGCTGTTCGGTGTGCGCCGAAAGCTGGCCCACTGATCAATGGCCACCTGGCCCCAAGGTCAGCGGACCTGCGCTTCAAGCGCTGGAGGATTACGCCTTCACCCCTCGGGACGACGCCACCCGCAAAGGCATTCGCACCGATGCCTTGCTGGTGATTCGCGATGGCCAGTTGATCTATGAACGCTACGCAGGCCTCACGACCGCCGACACCCCGCACCTGACCTGGTCGGTCAGCAAGAGCCTGCTGGCCGCCCTGCTGGGGGTGGCCTATGGCGAAGGGTTGTTGCGGTTGCAGGACCCGGTCGCGAAGTTTTATCCGCCGATGCAGCGTCATCCGGGCGTGACCCTTGCCGATCTGTTGCACTGGGCATCGGGGCTGGACTGGCAGGAAGATTACGAGTACGCACCGCTGAACTCTTCCGTGGTGGCCATGTTGTATACCCGCGGTCACGCCGACATGGCCGCCTTTACGGCCGGCCATGATCCGTTCAGCCCGCCGGGCCAGCACTTTCGTTACTCCAGCGGTGACAGCAATCTGTTGGCCGCCGCGCTCAAGGCCATGGTGGGGGCGCAACGTTATGCCGACTATCCCTGGCGTGCGCTGTTCGAGCCGCTGGGGGTCCGCAGCGCCGTGTGGGAAACCGATACCACTGGCACCTTTGTCGCCTCGTCCTATGTCTACATGACGGCCCGTGACCTGGCGCGTATCGGCCTGCTGATGCAACGCAACGGTCGTTGGGGCGAACACCAGTTGTTGCCCAGGGACTGGGTCGCGTTCAGCCTCCAGCCATTCGCCGGGTACCGGGCCCATCAGGACGCGGCGGTACCGGGGGGGCATTGGTGGCTCAATCGGGCGGTTGATGGCGCGCCAAGACCCTGGCCGGACGCGTCCGAAGAGACCTTCGCCGCCCTGGGTCATTGGGGGCAGGCGCTGTATGTGCTGCCCGGTGAAAACCTGGTGATCGTGCGCTATGGCGATGACCGTGATGGCAGTTATCGTCACAACGAATTGCTCAAGCGCGCGCGGGCGGCCTTTGCGCAGAAGGCGCAGCCATGACGCGCGGTTTCGTTCGTCGTCGACCTTGGCTCACGTTGATGTGGGTAGCGATGGTCGTGCTGCTGGGGTGGGGCTGGCAGCAACGGGTCGCATTATGGGCGTTCCCGGACATCATCAGCGCCTACACCGCCAAGGAGTATTGTTCGTGCCGTTATGTGGCCCATCAGCCGGCGGACTATTGCCAGGGCTATGTGAAGCAGTACGTGCCCATCAACGGATTCATCGATGACACTGAGCATAAGCGGGTCACGGCCAGTGGCATGGGGCGCAGCAACACGGCGGCCTGGCTCGGTGCGCGTCAGGGCTGCCGCCTGATGCCCTAGCTCTTTTGCCCGGCGCTGTTTGCAAGCGCCTCGACTCAGGCTAAGGTTCGGCTCAGGTTTACTTGCCCATGAGTCTCTATGTTCAAGCGGTTCTGCTGCACCTCCCTGGCCTGCTTGCCGTTGCTGTTTGCAACCGTGCCGGCCCACGCCAACTGGTATCTGGACGGTGAGTCTTCACGGCTGTCGTTCGTGTCCACCAAGAATGCCAATATCTCCGAAGTTCAGCGCTTTCTGGTGCTGCACGGTAAGGTCGATCCCAAGGGCCTGGCGCAAGTCGAGGTCGAGCTGGACTCGATCAACAGCGGCATTCCGCTACGCGATGAGCGCATGCGCAAGGAATTGTTCGAGATTCAGACCTTTCCCGAAGCCCTGATCACGGCACAGATCGATCTGCGACCGATCAACGACCTGGCCCCAGGCGCGCAGCTGGAGTTGCGCTTGCCGCTGACCGTCAGCCTTCACGGCCTACAACACCAGTACAACGCCGAGCTGTTGGCGACCCGTCTGGATGACCGGCGCTTTCAAGTGGTCACCCTTGAGCCCGTGGTCATCAGCGCCGAGGATTTCAACCTCGTCCCGGGGCTGGAGCGCTTGCGCCAGGTTGCCGGTCTGTCGGCGATCAGCCTGTCGGTACCGGTGGGCGCGGTACTGATTTTTACGGCGCGCTGACATGCGCGGCGCAGTGTTCCCCTGGCGCGACGGCAACCGTTATGAGCTGCTGATCGACGGTCCGCAGTTCTTTCCGCGAATGCTGGTGGCGATTGCCCGCGCCCAAGAGCAAGTCGAACTGGAACTCTACCTGGTGGAGGCGGGGGCGTGCGCCGAGGCCATGGTCCAGGCGCTGGTGCAGGCCGCCGAGCGTGGCGTGCGGGTGCGCTGCCTGTTCGATGACTATGGCAGCCTGGCGTTTACCCTGAGCCTGCGCCAACGGCTGATGGCCGCCGGTGTCGAGCTGCGGTTTTACAATCGCCTGAACTGGCGGCGCTGGTTGGGCAACTTCTATCGCGATCACCGCAAATTGCTATTGGTCGATCAGACGTTGGCGGTGGTCGGAGGTACCGGCGTCACGGATGAGTTCTGGACGCCGGGTCACGACACCAGCGAGTGGCATGAGGTCATGGTGGAAATCAGCGGTCCCCTGGTGCTCGACTGGCAGTTGCTGTTTGACCGGCAATGGATCGCCAACCGCCACCGTCGAGCCTGGAAACCCGCCTCGCACTTCGGTTTGCCGCGCCTGCCCCGGGTGCCGTCAGCGGGGCAGGGCATGGGGCGGGTGGCGTACGCCGACGCCGGTCAGCACCGGGATATCCTGCAGTCGCTGTTCCGTGCCTTGAACAGCGGTCAACAGCGGATCTGGCTGGCCACGCCGTATTTTCTGCCGACCTGGAAGGTCCGTCGTTCGCTGCGCAAGGCTGCCGCACGGGGCATCGATGTCCGCCTGTTGCTCACCGGGCCGCGCACCGATCATCCATCGGTGCGCTACGCCGGGCATCGCTACTACCCAAGGCTGCTCAAGGCTGGCGTGAAAATTTTCGAGTACCAGCCGTGTTTCCTGCACCTGAAGATGGTCCTGGTGGATGACTGGGTCAGCATCGGCTCATGCAATTTCGATCACTGGAATCTGCGCTTCAACCTGGAAGCCAATCTGGAGGCCATCGACCCGGCGCTGACGCTGGCGGTGGCGACGAGCTTCGAGAATGACTTTGCCTTGAGTCAGCGGGTCAACCTGGAGGAGTGGCAACGGCGACCGTTGTGGAAACGGGTGAAGCAGCGGGTGTGGGGATGGGTGGACCGGGTGGTGGTCAATCTGCTGGATCGGCGGGGCTGATCCAGCTGATCGCTCCCACGCAGAGCGTGGGAGCGATCAGTTTCAGGGGCTTAGAGCAACTCGAAGCTCTGTTGCGTCACGTCCGCGGAGTCGAGGCCGATCTGCACGTTGAACGTGCCAGGCTCAGCCGCGTACTTGAGCTGGTTGTTGTAGAACTTCAGGTCGTTCTCTTCGATGCTGAAGTGAATGACTTTCTGTTCCCCGGCCTTGAGCATCACCTTCTGGAAGTTTTTCAGTTCCTTGATCGGGCGGATCATCGAACCGGTGACATCCTGGAGGTACAACTGCACCACGGTTTCGCCGTCGCGCTTGCCGGTGTTTTTAACGGTGACGCGGGCATCGATCTTGCCGGTCTTGTTCAGTGTGGTCGATGACAGTGCCATGTCCGCCAGGCTGAAGCGGGTGTAGCTCAGGCCGTAGCCAAACGGATACAGGGGGCCGGTGATGTCATCAAAGTACTGCGAGGTGTAGTTGCCAGGCTTACCGGGGGTAAACGGGCGGCCGATGGTCAGGTGGTTGTAGTAGGTCGGAATCTGCCCCACCGAACGCGGGAAGCTGATAGGCAGCTTGCCGGACGGGTTGTAGTCGCCGAACAGCACGTCCGCGATGGCGTTGCCGCCTTCGGTGCCACTGAACCAGGTTTCGAGGATCGCATCGGCCTGTTCGTTTTCTTCGAGAATCGTCAGTGGACGGCCGTTCATCAGCACCAGTACCAGCGGTTTGCCGGTGGCCTTGAGGGCCTTGATCAGGTCGCGCTGGTTGCTCGGGATATTCAGGTCGGTGCGGCTCGACGACTCGTGGGACATGCCACGGGATTCGCCCACGGCCGCGACGATGACGTCAGCCTGCTGCGCGGCTTTCACCGCTTCGTCGATCATGACCTGCGCCGAACGCGGGTCGTCGACCACTTCCGGGGCATCGAAGTTGAGGAAGTTCAGGTAGTCGACGACTTTCTTGTCCGAGGTGATGTTGGTGCCACGGGCGTAGGTCAGAGTGGCCTGATCACCTAGGGCACGGGTCATGCCATCGAACAGGGTGACCGACTGCGCCGGTCGACCGGCCGCCGCCCAACTGCCCATCATGTCGATCGGCGCCTTGGCCAGCGGGCCGACCAGGACAATCTTCGCGGTTTTCTTCAGTGGCAGGGTTTCGTTGTGGTTCTTCAGCAACACCATGCTGCGCCGGGCGACGTCACGGGCTTCGGCGCGGTGCAGGCGGCTCTCGGCATAGGTGTCGGCGGGATCGTCCTCGGCCTTGCCAATGCGCAGGTACGGGTCCTTGAACAGGCCCATGTCGTACTTGGCGCCGAGCACTTCACGCACTGCGCTGTCGATGTCGCTCTGCTGGATTTCACCGGACTTGAGCAGGCTTGGCAGTTCGGTAGCGTAGAGCTTGTCATTCATGCTCATGGCGATGCCGGCCTTGATCGCCAGCTTCGCCGCTTCACGACCGTCGCGGGCCACACCGTGATTGATCAGCTCGAAAATTGCGCCGTGGTCACTGACCGCCAGCCCTTTGAAGCCCCACTCCTTGCGCAGCAGGTCCTTCATCAGCCAGGTGTTGGCGGTGGCCGGTACGCCGTTGATCGAGTTCAGGGCCACCATCACGCCACCTGCGCCAGCATCAATCGCGGCGCGGTAGGGCGGCAGGTAGTCCTGGTACATTTTGGCCGGGCTCATGTCCACGATGTTGTAGTCGCGACCGCCTTCCACCGCGCCATACAAGGCGAAGTGTTTGACGCTGGCCATGATGTTGTCGGCGCCGATCAGGCCGGTACCCTGGTAAGCCTTGACCATCACCTGGGCGATGCGCGACACCAGGTAAGTGTCCTCGCCGAAACCTTCAGAGGTGCGGCCCCAGCGAGCGTCACGGGAGATGTCGACCATTGGCGCGAAGGTGATGTCGAGGCTGTCGGCGGCGGCTTCTTTTGCAGCAATGCGTCCGCTCAGGCCAATGGCGTCCATGTCCCAGCTCGAGGCCAGGGCCAGGGGGATCGGGAAAATCGTCCGGTGGCCGTGGATCACGTCGTAGGCAAAGAACATCGGGATCTTCAGCCGGCTGCGCATGGCCGCGTCCTGCATCGGACGGTTTTCCGGGCGGATGATCGAGTTGAACGTACCGCCGATCTTGCCAGCGGCGATTTCCTGGCGGATCAGCTCGCGGGGCATTTCCGGGCCGATGCTGATCAGGCGCAATTGGCCGATCTTTTCGTCCAGGGTCATCTGCTTCATCAGGTTGCTGACGAAAGCGTCCTTGTTTTCAATCGGGGCAGGCTTTGTGTCGGCCAATACCGAGTGACTGGCCAGGCCGATGGTCAGGCCCAGCAAACACAGCTTCTTCATGAATAGTTTTCTCAAAAGCCCAAGCGACGGTAGTGAGTACGCATCGGTCAGCCAAAATTTAGGGAGCGACTATTGTTGTTCGGGTAAATACCGCAAACTTCGGAACTCGCGCTGGGCACCTTTTAGCCGATTGGCTCGATGCAATCCAGTGGCGGGGGCAGATTATGCCCCAAGAGACAGCAATGAAGGATTGCGGGGCTATTTCCATCGCGCAGGGCAAGGGAGCATCACTCAGATGAATGAACAACAGCGCTATCGCTCGGGCTGGCAAGTGGCGGTCCTGATGCTGGTGACAGCGGTTCTGTCCGGCTGCGGCATCAACACCATTCCGACCCTCGACGAACAGGCCAAGGCGGCCTGGTCGCAAGTGCAGAACCAGTACCAGCGTCGCGCCGACCTGATCCCCAACCTGGTGGAGACGGTCAAGGGGTATGCCAGGCATGAGCAGGACACCCTGACCGCGGTCATCGAGGCCCGGGCCAAGGCCACCGCCATCCAGGTGGACGCCAGCACACTCGATAATCCGGAAAAGCTCAAGCAGTTCCAGCAGGCACAGGACCAGCTCAGCGGCGCCTTGAGCCGTTTGATGGTGGTGTCCGAGCGCTACCCGGACCTGAAGGCCAACCAGAACTTCCTGGCGCTGCAATCGCAACTCGAAGGCACGGAAAACCGCATCGGTGTGGCGCGCCGTGATTTCATCCTCGCGGTGCAGAAATACAACACCGAAATCCGCACCTTTCCGGGCCGTCTGTGGCACAGCGTGATGTACAGCGACTTGCCGTTGCGCGAGACCTTCGAGGCCACCAGCCCGGATGCCGATAAAGCCCCGCAAGTGAAGTTCTGAGAGACGCAGGCTCCCGACGGTGACACGCGTGCTGTCGGGATACACCCCAATTCACGAGGGATGAGGTGCCCATGCGCGTCTTGAAAATGAGCCTGGTGCTGGTGCTCTGGGTGTTTGCCATCACCGCGCAGGCTGAGCTCAAGTTTCCGGCATTGATCGGGCGGGTGGTGGACAACGCCCAGATGATCGAGCCGTCGGTGCGCGAGCAGTTGAGCCAGCAACTCAAGGCACATGAACTGGCCACGGGTGAGCAGTTGGTGGTGGTGACGCTATCCGACCTGCAAGGTACCAGCATCGATGACTACGGTTATCAGTTGGGACGCTATTGGGGGATCGGGCAGAAGGACAAGAACAACGGCGCCTTGCTGATCGTTGCACGGGATGAGCGCAAGCTGCGTATCGAAGTCGGCTATGGCCTGGAAGACCGGCTGACCGATGCGCAGAGTTCGGTGATCATCAACCAGGTGATCACGCCGGCGTTCAAGACCGGCCACTTCAGCAAGGGCATCAGCGACGGTGTGGCGGCGATGCTGGTGGTGCTGGGTGGCAGCCCGCTGGATGAACCGACCACGGCTTACGACTCGGGCGATCAGCATGACGGCGACTTTGTCGCGCAGCATCCGGGCTTGTTTGTATTTCTGGTCCTGCTGTTTATCCTCACCCTGTTTGTTTGCCAGATGCTCGGCATCCTGCCCAGTGGCGGCGGTCGCGGGGGATCGGGAGGGTTTGGCGGTGGCGGCTTTGGCGGCGGCTCGGGAGGGGGCGGCGGCTTCAGCGGCGGTGGGGGCAGTTTCGGTGGCGGTGGTTCGTCGGGCGGCTGGTGAGAACAACAATGAACGAGCATTCAAAACCATGGCACTACTGAGCGAGTACGAACAACGCCAGGTCGCCGAGGCGATTGCCCGGGTCGAGCGCGACACTGACGCTGAACTGGTCACCGTGCTGGCGGCCCGGGCCGACGACTACACTTACATTCCGCTGTTGTGGGCCAGCCTGGTGGCACTGACCGTGCCGGGCATCGTGCATTACCTTTCCGGCTGGCTAAGCATGCACACACTGCTGCTGGTGCAGTGGGCAAGCTTCATCGTGTTGTGTCTGGTGTTCCGGATCCCGTCGATCACCACGCACCTGATCCCGCGTTCAGTGCGCCACTGGCGCGCCTCGAACCTGGCGCGCCGGCAATTCCTGGAGCAGAACCTGCACCACACCGTGGGCAGTACCGGCATGCTGATTTTCGTCTGCGAGGCCGAGCGTTATGTGGAAATCCTGGTGGACGAGGGCATTTCCAGTCGCCTGGACAACACCCACTGGGACGCCATCGTCGCGACCTTCACCCAGCAAGTGAAACAGGGGCAGACATTGCAGGGCTTTGTGAACTGCATCGAGGCTTGTGGCGAATTGCTCAAGGTGCACGTTCCGGTGACCCATGTGCGTAACGAGTTACCCAATCGCCTGGTGGTGCTTGGCTAGGTTCTGTAGGTTTTAACGCTACAACTGGCGCTCGTTGCCCGGGCGCCGGCCGATCTCCACCCTCTCTCTTTATCCGGGAACGCCCTGACCACAGGGGTTCTGACGTAGAGGGAGTTCATGTCATGTCAACGCATCAACCACTCGATTCTGTTGGCTGTGCAGCCTCTGCAGGTGAGGCAAAACCTGCAGAGGTCATGCTGACCGCCAAAGAGACGCAAGCGCTGCTGTGGTGCTCTCGGGGGAAAACCTCCTGGGAGATCGCCAGGATCCAGAATTGCTCGGAAACCACGATCAATTTTCACTTCAATAATATTCGCCGCAAGTTCGCGGTGAAGTCACGCAGTGCTGCCTTGCTCAAGGCCATTGAGGTGGGGGTGATTACTGTCGCCAGTGCGCGCACGGGAGGTGCCCATGAGCCTGACTGATTCGGCCTACAACAGCGTCAGTGATGTATTGCTAGGGTTGGGTATGGCGGCGACATTGCCCGTCATCGATGGCGAGGTACTGTTTGGTGCCACCCTCGGCGCCTGGCTGGTCACGACCACGCGCAACAACTTCAAGGCCTGGCAGCGCATCGCTTCATTGATCTTGTCGGCGGGGGTCGGCTATCTGTTTACCCCCGTGGCGTTGTCGCTGGCCCCCTTCCTGACCGGCGGCGTGACGGCATTCCTGTGCGCGCTGATCGTCATTCCGATCAGTATAAAAATCATGCAGTGGGTCGACGGTGCTGGTCTTGCAGAGATTATCCGGCACTTGAGGGGGCGCAGATGATTGAGGGAGGGATGTTTGTTCTGGTCTGCATCACCGCCGCGGCGCATTTGCTCAGCGCATTCAGGCTGGCCTGTTACCAGCGCGACGAAGAGCGTCACGGCTGGCAAGGCAGGCTATTGACCAGTCTGTGCGGGGGGGGACTGTGCCTGGCCGGTATGGATGTAATGCTGGCACTTCAGCCGGTGAGCCAGTGGCACACGCTAACCAGTGTTTTGTTATGCGCGCTGATTATTCGCAGCGGTGGCAACATCGTAGTCTGGTGGCGCGCCTTTAAATAACAAGGGTGGGGATGATTGTGGCTTTATATGTCGTTGGAGTGTTGAAGTGCTGACAGGTGTGAAGCCATTTCGGCAAGCTTTAGTTCAAGTTCTCGCAGGCGCTTTTTTTCTTCCAGTGCGCACTGTATTGCACAGCGATCATCTTCGTTGAGCAATCGCCAGAGGGCAAGAATCGTATGTTCGCGTGGTGTATCGGGTTGGGCGTGTTCAATGTGATTGGCAGGCGTATGCCGTTGTACAGGGCCCTCACCTAGCAGCAGCCAGTCGAGGGAAATACCACGGGTTTGTGCGATGTCTACGCATAATGCGTATGGCATGCTGTCGCGTCCTTTCCAGCTGCTGAGAGTTTGCGGGCTGACCTGCAGTGCTGAAGACAAAGAAGCATCGGTTGTTGTGCCGGTAATTTGCTTCAGGCGAGCGAGGACAGCTTGTGATTTTTTGCTACGCAATTTGAGCCTCTTCCTTTTGACATATGTTTTTCGAGTGCCTAACTTATGCGAAATGAGTACTTTTTATGGGTGATCAACCATCAACTATGAATCAGAAGAATACGATGACGAAGCTTCCTAATGGTATCGGGGGGATTTCCTACGAGCTTGGCTCATATCAATTGTGCGTCTGCTTACTGCACTTTCTTATGTCTGGCAGACGTTTTTCGAATCACCGGGCAGGGCCCGTCAATGCCTCAGACAGTATTGTGTTTGATCGGGTTTATCGCCACCAGATGACAGTCGGGAGTTAAGCATGAGTACCTACAAAATGGTCTGTCCTCATTGTCTGAGCAGGATGCGCATTCGAACCAGCGAGGGCCGTCATATTTTCCTGCGGGTGGCGTATTTGCAATGCACCTCGGAAGCCTGCGGCTGGTCGGTGCGTGCGGAGTTTGAAATGACCCATGAACTGTCACCCAGTGGCATGCCCAACCCGGCCGTGCGTTTGCCTTGCGCCGGGCCCGACCTGCGTCGCGCCGCGCGACCTGTGGTGGTGAGCGAGCCTTCGATGGAAACCCCCGTGGAGTCGTGAGCATGCAGGGAGTCGATGAACTACCGGATTTGAATGAAGAACTGCTGGGCATTGCCTTGGCGTTTCTGGCCCGGCATGAGAGCGGTGGCCTCATTGACGACCAGGTGCTGTTCTGTCGCGCAGTGAGGCACTTGCAGAGCATCGACGTGCCGATGCATCTGGCGGAGCGGCTGGTGAGCCATGCCTACGGAATACTCAAGTCCAGCCACGATCGCCGACGTCTGGATATCGCAGCCAGTTCCGAAACCGTGGCGGTGGTCACGGATCCGGCCAACGGCCTGACCTGGGCGGTACCGGTGGGACTGATTGTCAAATACGTGATTAACGCCCCTGCCAATCGCAAACTCCGACTGGTGGAACCCTGAGTTTTTTAGCCGAGTCATCAGGTCCTGGACCGCGCTTGCCGGACCTGATGAAAAATAACCCCGTGCCCTAAACCGTCATCCCCCCTAAAATACCGGCATCCCCCAGATTCGTACCGCCCGAGGCGCTTCCTACATGTCCGCTACCGCAACTCCCGCCAGCCTCACGCCGGATCATCACGCGCAATTCATCAACCTGTTGACCAGCAGCCTGGCGCAGAGCGCGTTCATCAAGTTGGTGTTGGCCAAGTATGTCGGTGACGAAACGGACTTGCAGCGCATCATCGTCAAGCAACTGACCGTGAAGGATCAGCCGTGCCTGTCCTTCGTCTATCGCTACAAGACCCGCGACATTACCAAGAACTTCCCCGTGGAAGAGGGCGTGGCAACGATTGCCGGGCTGTTGCCGCAGTCGTTCAAGAACGCCCATCTGCTGTCGCTGACCGATGAAGCCCAGCTTGAGTACAGCAAGAAGGGCAAGAGCTCGCTGTTCAAGAGCAAGCCGCAGCAACTGCGTGAAGTGCCTTCGGCGGACCACAATCGCGAGAAAAACCGTTTCCTGGACTTGAACCGGCCGTTTCTCGCCGACCTGGGCGTGACCAACAAGCAGCACGAGTTGATCCCGGCGATGTCGCGCAAGTGGAAGCAGATCAACAAGTTCATTGAAGTGTTCAGCCATGCACTGACCGCTTCACCGCTGGTGCTGGACAAGCCGGTACAGGTGGCGGATTTCGGCTCGGGCAAGGGCTACCTGACCTTCGCCATTCACGATTATCTGCGCAATACCTTGAAGGCTGAAGGCGTGGTCACCGGCGTTGAACTGCGTGAAGACATGGTCAGCCTGTGCAACGCCGCGGCCGCACGCCTGGAGCATCCGGGGCTGGTGTTCAAGTGCGGTGACGTACGCAGCGTGGCGCCCAGCGAGCTGGACGTGATGATTGCCCTGCATGCCTGCGATATCGCCACTGATTACGCGATCCACACCGGCATCCGTTCGGGCGCGTCGATCATCATGTGCTCGCCGTGCTGCCACAAACAGATTCGCCTGCAAATCCAGAGCCCGGCACTGCTCAAGCCGATGCTGCAATACGGCTTGCACCTTGGCCAACAGGCAGAGATGGTCACTGACAGCCTGCGGGCGCTGTTCCTCGAAGCCTGTGGTTATGAAACCAAGGTCTTCGAGTTCATCTCCCTGGACCATACCAACAAGAACAAGATGATCCTGGCGGTCAAGCGTGCCGAACCGGTGGACCCGGCCCAGTTGTTGGTGAAAATCCAGGAGCTCAAGGCGTTCTATCACATCAGTGAACATTGCCTGGAAACCCTGCTGCGGGCTGACGGCTACCTGGCGTGATACCCGCGTGCGGCTACGCCGTGACCGCGCGCGCTGGCCGTATCGCGGTCTTGCGTCCCAACACCACCGTCACGATCACCCCGGCGGCGAACAACCAGGTGATCGGCTGGACCTGTTCTCCAAAGAACAGTGCCGAGAACGCGATGGTGAAGAAGATCTGCAGTAACTGGATCTGACTGACCCGGGCAATGCCACCCATGGCCAGCCCGGCATACCAGGCAAAAAAACCGATGAACTGCGAGAACAGCGACACATAGCCAAAGGCCCACCAGGTCTTGGCGGAAATCTCGCCCTGATGCTGCATGGCCAGGTACAGCACGGGGCCGATCAACAGGGGAGTCGACAGTACCAGTGCCCAGCAGATCACTTGCCAGCCGCCCATCTCCCTGGCCAGGCGACCACCTTCGGCATACCCCAGCCCACCGACGGCAATGGCTGCGAGCATCAGCCAGTCACCGGCCTGAATACTCCCGGCGCCACTGATCAGCGCGTAACCCAGTACCAGCGCGCTACCCAATGCGGCACAGGCCCAGAAGGCTTTCGAGGGGCGCTCATGGGACAGCCAGGCGGCATACAGCGCCACGCACAGCGGCTGCAGGCCATTGACCAGCGCACCGTGAGACGCCGGCAGGGTTTGCATGGCCCAGGCCGAGAGCACGGGAAACCCGAGAATCACCCCGGCGATCACCAGCGACAGACCTTTGACCTGCCGCCAGGTGGGCCATTTTTCCCGATTCCACAGTAACAACACGGCCGCTGGAATCGCCGCGAACAGCGCGCGGCCCAGACCGTTGAGCAGCGGGTGCAGTTCTTGCACGACGATCCGGGTGAAGGGCAGGGTCAGGCTGAAGATGATGACGCCGAGCAGGCCCAGGGCCATGCCGGTATTTTCGCGCGAGGACATGACGGTAACCAGAAGCGAGGGAGAGATGTCTTCATCTAGCCACAAACCGTGCTGGCTGCGCTGTTACAGTCAGGTGCAGAGTTATCCGTACAGTTTTGACATTCGCCACAGAAGCCTCTGCGGCTCGTAAACAGTGTGCAGCGTTATGTAGTAGCTGATTATTACCCACCCCTACCTGATCGGGACTACCTTGAAGACTCTGTTCTGCCCATGATTCATTCAGAGGAGTCCTCCCCATGGCTGCGAAAAAGATTCTGATGCTGGTTGGCGATTACGTCGAAGACTATGAAGTGATGGTGCCGTTCCAGGCACTGCTGATGGTCGGTCACACGGTGCACGCGGTGTGCCCGGACAAAACCGCCGGGCAGACTGTGCGCACCGCGATCCATGACTTCGAAGGCGACCAGACCTACAGCGAAAAACCCGGTCACCTGTTCGCCCTGAACTTCGACTTCGCCAAGGTCGATGCCGCGGACTACGACGCGTTGCTGGTGCCTGGTGGTCGTGCGCCGGAATACCTGCGCTTGAACGACAAGGTCCTGCAACTGGTGCAAGCCTTCGACCAGGCCGCAAAACCGATTGCCGCGGTCTGCCACGGTGCGCAATTGCTGGCGGCGGCGGGGATTCTGGAAGGGCGCGAATGCAGCGCGTATCCGGCCTGCGCACCGGAAGTGCGGTTGGCCGGTGGCACGTACATCGACATCCCGGTGACGCAAGGCCACGTTCAGGGCAATCTGGCGACGGCACCTGCCTGGCCGGCGCACCCGAGCTGGCTGGCCGGGTTCCTCGGTCTGCTGGGCACGACCATCACCTTGTAAGCGGAGGCCTGCGCATGTGCGAGCTCTATGTCAAAGCCGACCCGATTCTGTACGAGTCACGCTCGCGCTCACTGCGCATCTGCGGGGTGGTGACCACGCTGCGCCTGGAGAACCAGTTCTGGGACATTCTCAGCGAGATCGCCGAAATGGATGGCATGACCACCAACCAGTTGATCGCCAAACTCTATGAAGAGGTGATGGACTATCGAGGCGAAGTGGTGAACTTCGCCTCGTTCCTGCGGGTCAGCTGCACCCGTTACCTGAGCCAGCGGCGGGAGCGGGCGCCCGGTTTGTCAGTGGTGCGGGCGGCGGTCAAGTAATCTGCGGGCCTCTATGTCGGGAGGCCCGCCATGGCTATCTGAACTCCCGCGCACCGGCACCCGGAAATTTGAACTGGCCAAACGCCGAGGAAGGGCTTTACTTCAGAGTCGTAATCCCCCGCCATTTCAATCGACAGGAGCAGACGCATGTCTGGATGGTATGAGTTGAGTAAAAGCAGCAATGGCCAATTCCGCTTCGTGCTGAAAGCGGCCAACGCCGAAACCATTCTCACCAGCGAGCTTTACACCACGCGTACCGCCGCCGACAACGGCATCGCCTCGGTGCAGACCAATAGCCCATTGGATGATCGCTACGAGAAAAAAACCACCAAGGACGGCCATCCTTACTTCAATCTCAAGGCGGCCAATCATCAGGTCATCGGCAACAGCGAGGCGTATTCCTCGGAAGCCGCCCGGGACAAAGGCATTGCCAGCGTCAAGACCAATGGTCCGACCACAATCATCAAAGACAAGACCACGCCGGTGCTTTGAATACACCGTCTGATCATTCCTGCGCTCGCGCGTGGGAATGCCTCCAGGGATGCTCTGCGTCCCGTGACGCGGAGCGTCACGGGCTGTATTCCCACGCAGAGCGTGGGAACAATCATCAGGGGATTGTCTCAGCGCAAGGTATCCAGCAATTCCTGCAACTGACTGCAACCCGCTTCACCCAACGGGAACACCGGCAGGCGCGGGTCACCCACTTCCAGACCGGTCATGCGCAGACCGGCCTTGATGGTCGCCGGCAGTCCTCCCTTGAGGATGAAGTCCAGCAACGGCAACTGGCGATAGAACAACGCCCGTGCCTTATCCAGATCATTGGCCAGCACGGCCTGGTACAGCGCACCGTTGAGTTGCGGGATCAGGTTCGGTGCCGCGGTGCACCAGCCTTTGGCTCCGGCTGCGAATGCTTCCAGCACCAGCGGGTTGCAGCCGTTGTAGAACGGCACCTGGCCTTCGCCGAGCAGTTGCAGCTTGTGCATGCGCTGGATATCGCCGGTGCTCTCCTTGACCATGGTCACGTTTTCCACGGCATTGAAGATCCGCAGGATCAGGTCCACCGACATGTCGGTGCCGCTGGTGGCCGGGTTGTTGTAGAGCATGATCGGCACGCCGATGCTCTCGCCGATGGCGTGGTAGTGGGCGAGAATCTCGGCTTCGCTGAGTTTCCAGTAGGACGCTGGCAGCACCATCACCACGTCGGCGCCATGGGTTTCGGCGAAACGGGCGCGTCGCACTGCCTTGGCGGTGGTCAGGTCTGAGACGCTGACGATGGTCGGCACGCGCCTGGCGACGTGCCTGATGCTGAATTCGCTGACCTGATCCCACTCCGCATCGCTCAGGTAGGCGCCTTCGCCCGTGCTGCCCAGTGGGGCGATGGCGTGTACGCCGCTGTCGATCAGGCGATCGATGGAGCGCCCCAGTGCGTCGAGATCAATGTGTTCACCGTTGGCGGTGAAGGGGGTGATGGTGTAGCCGATGATGCCGTGAATAGAAGGGCTGGACATGCTGTCTCTCCATTAAGCGAATGAGCGGTTTCAGTTCAGGCAATCGGCGTGTTGGCGCAGGTTCTGCCGGGCGTAGTAGTTGAACGCGGCGCCGTGGCGCTTGGGCTTGGAGATCCAGTCATGGGCTTCGCGGCCGAGTGCCGGCAGGATCGGTTTGAGCGTACCGGCCGACATCGCCAGCAACTGTAGCTTGGCCGCGCGCTCGATCAACTGTGCAATCACGCAGGCTTCCTCGATGGTCCGTCCGGTCGACAGCTGGCCGTGGTGGGAAAGCACAATCGCGCGCTTGTCGCCCAGAGCCCCAGCGATGATTTCACCTTCTTCGTTGCCCACCGGCACCCCCGGCCAGGCTTCGAGAAAGGCGCAGTCCTCGTAGAGCGGGCAGAGGTCCATGTGGGAGATTTCCAGTGGCACTTCCAGCATCGACAAGGCGGCGACGTGGGTCGGGTGCGTGTGGATGATGCAGTTCACGTCCGGGCGGGCGCGGTAGACCCAGCTGTGGAATCGGTTGGCCGGGTTCGGCATGCCGTGGCCTTCCAGCACTTCCAGGTCTTCGTTGACCAGCAGCAGGTTGCTCGCGGTGATTTCGTCGAAACCCAGGCCCAGTTGCTGGGTGTAGTAGGTGCCCGGTTGTGGGCCGCGGGCGGTAATTTGCCCGGCCAGCCCCGAGTCGTGACCGTTCTCGAACAGAATGCGGCAGGTCAGCGCCAGCTTTTGCCGGTCAGTCCACGTATTATCCGCCAGGGTGCTTTGCATCTGCGAAAGCGCCTGCTTGATGAGTTGCTCTTTAGGTAGTGCTAATGTCTTGGCCATATCAGGTGTCCTTTGTAGCAATCAATGGACGTCGGATGTGGTTCTCCCGCTGCTCGCAAGGTCGTTGGGTGATCGCACATGATACTTAAAAGGCTATATGACACTTTGTGTCATTGGCAAGGACTAATCGTTGCCTCCTTGATGGATTAATCGCTCCACATGTCTATCCGTTTGAAATTATTGAGAAAAAAACTCGGTGTTACGCTGGAGGCCCTGGCCGAAAAATCCGGCATGACCAAGAGCTATCTGTCGAAAGTCGAGCGCGGGCTCAACACTCCGTCCATTGCGGCGGCGCTGAAACTGGCCAAGGCGCTGAACGTCAAGGTCGAGGAGTTGTTCTCCGAGGACGCGATCAGCCTCGACAGCTACAGCCTGGTGCGCGCCCATGAGCGACAGTCTCTGGCGGCCAATGACCAGGCGCCGGGTTACGCGGTACTGGCTCATCAGGTCAGTGAGCGCAGCCTGTTGCCCTTCATCGTCTATCCGCCCAAGGAGTTCAGCGACAAGACCTTCAAGGAGCACCTGGGGGAGGAGTTCCTGTTTGTCCATGAGGGCCAGGTCGAAGTCGACTTCATGAACGAGCGGGTGATCCTGGATCGGGGGGATGCGCTGCACTTCAACGCACAAAAGCCTCACCGCCTGCGCTCGGTGGGCGAGGTGCAGGCGCAGTTGCTGGTGGTGGTGCACAGCAGCGAGGAGTGATCGGGTTATGCCGTGCCTGACTTGAGCGCGCGCCACAGTGACAGTGTCAGACCTCGACCGGCACCGTCAGCACCGGGTTACCCAGGGCGTGCGACTTCGAATCGAAAAACCGCAGCTCAACCCCCGTCCCCTCAAACACCTTTGCGTAATGCCGTTTCTGGCTCTGGATAAACGCTGCGCTGCGTGGATAGATCGAGATCGCCACGGTGTTCGGTTTGGCTTGGCGCAGGGCGTGAATGAGGTGCTCGTCCTGCTTGCCGAGGCTGTGACCGAAGATGCACAACCCATCGTGTTGATGCAGCAACTGGTCGTAGCAGAACGACAGGTAATCCGAACTGCGGATGGTCTTGAGCTTGTCTTCGCTGCTGCCTTCGCTGACGAACAGCGGCACATCATCCAGGGTCTTGATCGTGTTATTGATCGCAAAGCTGCCCAGCAGCGTCCCTTCGGTGGAGGTCAGTTTGCGCGCGGTGCCGTCCTGGTTGCGCACCAGGTGCAGGCCGCCGTGCAGGTACAACAGGCGGGTCTTGTCGGTGGTGCTGGCGCTCAGGTCGAAGCTCGGCCCAGTGCCATGAAACAGGTCGCTGATGCCATCGGGCTGGTGCTGGATCGCCCAGTAATTGAGCAGGTCATAGTTGGTGGTGAACACCGTCGGGTAGCAGCTCAACTCCTGACTGATCATCGCCAGGCTTGAGGCCTGCACCAGGCGCCAGGGAATATGCACCGCATGCACGGTGTTGATCAGCGCTTCCTTGATCGCGTAGTAACGATTGCGCGGTGCCGCGGAGCTGACGGCCAGGGCCTTGTTGACCCGGCTGGTGGTTTTCAGTGCGCCCAGCACTTGCTCGAAACTGCGCGTCTGCATCGCCTCGAACACACTCAGCTCGGACGGGCTCAACGGCTTTTCCTCCACCGTGCGCGCGTTTTCGAACAGCGAGTCGTAACCGAAGTCATCCCACACCGCGCGACTGGCACCGTTGCCCACCAACAGGGCACTGAACGGGGTGGTTGCACGCAACGCCTTCCAGTCTTCTAGGTGGGCATCAACATCCTGGAACTCGGTCATCGCGTCGGTCTTCTCAAGCGGGTGGGGGCAGGGCGCAGACTTTATCACGACCGGGTGTTGAGCCAGATCAAGATGCGCGGTGAGCGATGGGTCGATCCTTGGGGTATCTGCCGAATCAGGAGTGACGGTTCGGTCTATCGAGGAGGAATCGCCGTGACCAGCACATTTTTCATTCCCGCCGTGAACATCATGGGCACCGGTTGCCTCGACGAAGCCATGATTGCCATCGGCAACTACGGGTTTCGCAAGGCCCTGATCGTGACCGACACAGGCCTGGCCGAAGCGGGCGTGGCCAGCCTGATCGCCGAAAAGCTGGCGATGCAGGACATTGATTCCGTGGTGTTCGACGGCGCCAAGCCCAACCCGAGCATCGCCAATGTGGAGAGCGGCCTGGAACTGCTGCAGCGCAGCGAATGCGATTTCGTGGTGTCCCTGGGCGGCGGCTCGCCCCACGACTGCGCCAAGGGCATCGCCCTGTGCGCCACCAATGGCGGCAAGATCGCCGACTACGAAGGTGTCGACCGGTCCGCCAAGCCACAGCTGCCGTTGATTGCCATTAACACCACCGCCGGCACCGCCAGTGAAATGACCCGCTTCTGCATCATCACCGACGAATCACGCCATGTGAAAATGGCCATCGTCGACCGCAATGTCACGCCACTGTTGTCGGTCAACGACCCTGCCCTGATGGCCGCCATGCCCAAGGGCCTGACCGCCGCCACCGGCATGGACGCCTTGACCCACGCCATCGAAGCCTATGTCTCCACCGCCGCCAATCCGATCACCGATGCCTGCGCGCTGAAAGCCATCGAGCTGATCAGTCGCAATTTACGCCTGGCGGTGCGCGACGGCAGCGACATGATCGCCCGGGAGAACATGGCTTACGCGCAGTTCCTCGCGGGCATGGCGTTCAACAACGCGTCCCTGGGGTTTGTCCATGCAATGGCCCACCAGTTGGGCGGCCTTTACGACTTGCCCCATGGCGTGTGCAACGCGGTGCTGTTGCCTCACGTGCAAAGCTTCAACGCCGCGATCTGTGCTGAACGCCTGGCGGTGGTGGCCCATGCGCTGGGTGTCGAGACCCGTGGTCTCAACCCGCAGGAGGGTGCTGAGGCGGCTATCGCAGCGATCCGTGAATTGTCCCGGGACGTGGAGATTCCAGCCGGCTTGCGCGACCTTGGGGCCAAGCTGCAAGACGTCCCGCTCCTCGCGGCCAACGCGCTGAAAGATGCTTGTGGCCTGACCAATCCACGGGCGGCGGATCAGCGGCAGATCGAAGAGATTTTCCGCAACGCGTTCTGACGGTTCAGCCCATGGCTGTCACCGCCAGGGCCACGCTCATCAGCGCCAGTGGCCAGGCTGGCGCCCGTAGCGGTTTACGCCGGGACCGTGGAGCAGGGGGCTGAATCACGGGTCCGGCAGCAGGGCTCTGGCGGGGCTGGTGCTGAATTGAATCAACACCACCCCGGCAATCAGCATGGCCGCGCCGAGCAGCTTCGGCAGGGTCAGATGCCGCTCCACCAGCCCGAATAACCCGAAGTGATCCAGCACCAGCGACGCCACCACCTGCCCGCTCAGCGCCAGGGCAATGAACCCGGATGCCCCCAGTTTGGGAAGCAGCATCAAGGCCAGGGCAATGAAGCACACACCGAAGGCACCGCCGGCCCACATCCCCAGGGGCGCCTTGCTGATGAACCCCAGGGACGGTAGCGGCAAACGCAGGGCGATGATCACCGGCAACAACACCGCCATACTCACCAGCAACGATGCAAGGGTCGCCCACAAGGGATGGCCGAGGCCGCGACTGAGGTTGGCGTTGATCGCGCTTTGAAAGGGCACCACGGCGCCGGCGATCACCGCCAGTAGCAACAGTCCGGCCCAATGCAAGGTACTCATGAGGTTTCTCCAACAGGTTTTGCTGGACTCTAAGGTATTCGTCGCGCAGATTTAAATTCCAAATAGCTATCCAGAACATGCATCGGATGAATGATCTGCGCCGTATCGATTTGAACCTGCTGGTGATCCTCGACGCTTTGCTCAGCGAGCAGCACGTGACGCGCGCGGCCGAGCGCCTTCATCTCAGCCAGCCGGCGGTCAGCCACGCGCTGGCGCGGCTGCGTGACATGCTGGGTGATCCCTTGCTGGTGCGTGCCGGTGCCGGGTTGGTCGCCACTCCGCGTGCGCTGGAACTGGCAGCGCCACTGCGCGAAGCGCTGTCGCAGGTCCAGGCGTTGCTGGCACCCAACGCCTTTGACCCCGCGTCAGCCAAACGCAGGTTCCGCCTGGCGATGTCCGACTACGGCGCGGCCCTTGTCCTGCCGGGGCTGATCCGTACCTTGCGCCGTGAGGCGCCGGGCATCGACCTGCAAATCAGCCACGCCAGTCGCGAAGGCATGCTGGAAGGTGTGCTCAACGGCGATATCGACCTGGCCGCCGGGGTGTTTCCCGAACTGCCCAACGAGCTGCGCTCCACGACGCTGTTCGAGGAGCGGTTTGCCTGCCTGGTGGATCGCGACAGCTTGCCGGCCAGCGGCATGCTCGACCTGCCGACCTATGTCGCCCGGCCCCATGTCCTGCTGGAAATGCGTGGCAGCGGCACCCCGGAAATCGAGCGCGCGCTGACCACCCTTGGCGAGCGCCGTCACGTCACCGTCAGCCTGCCGCACTGGAGTGTGGCCCCGCAATTGATTCGCGCAACCGACCTGATCCTCACCGTCGCCGCCCGTGGCCTGCAGGGTATCGATCAGTCGCAATTGGTGATCCTGCCGCCCCCGTTTCACATCCCCCCATTCACCTTCGTGCTCGCCTGGCATGGCCACCGGGGAGGTGACCCTGCGTTGAACTGGTTGAATCGACAGGTCGGGCAGGCGATAGTGCATGGCTGACTGTTTGATCAAGACGTACACAAGGAACACGGAATGACCTTGAAATACCGCTGGCTGGGCTGCGTGGCCATGAGTGGCGCGCTGAGTGCAACTCAGGCCTATGCCGAATGTGAAAAACCGCTGTTGCCCGAGGGCGTGCCGGGCTACTCGGTGTGCAAGGACTGGCCGGCCTACGATGGCCAGACCATCACCGCGTTGTCGCAGATCGAGCCGGACCCCACCCTCAGCGATGCGCCGGATGGCATGGGCATGTACGACCTGAAACTGGCCGTGGTGTCCAACGTCGACGGCAAGCCGCTGGCCCGCTATGCCCAGGCGTCGGTGTACAGCTCCGATGCCGTGCGCTTCGATGGGCTGAGCATCGACACCGCGCGCTATAAACTCACCTCCGATCTGCGAGCATTCGGCGTGCGTGCCGGCTTCACCGGTTCATCGCGTGCCAACCCGTTCGAGCAAGCCGTCCTGTCGCTGTACGTGCGCGAAGGCAACGTGTTGCGTCCGGTCCTTGAACAGTTGGTGATCGAATCCGGCAACGGCGAGTGGGATACCAACTGCGCCGGCGAATTCAGTCACACCAAACGCACCCTGGACATGGCCAAAACCAGTAGCCATGGCTTTGCCGACCTGATCGTCAGGTCGGTGACCACCGACACGCAGAACCTGGTGGGGCGCGATGACTGTGAATACAAGGAAACGGTGGGCAAGACGGTGCTGACGACGCTGCGCTATGACGGTCGGCAGTATGTGGTTCCCAAGGAGATGCAGGGTCTATGACACGGACCGTGACCTACCATGCTCCGGGCGGTAAGCGACGGGTGTGGAACACGCGCAGTATTTGAAGCCTGCCTTGGCGAACACGATAAGGGATAAGGTAGGGGGGGGCGGGTAGCACCCACTCTCGAGTGCCGGGCAGGCGGCCCTCACGGCCCATGGCCGGAAATCGGGAGAGCTGCTCGACACTGGCGAAGATGGCTTTGACGAAGTCGGTTGCTGTCTTCGGATTTTCCAAGGCAAGGTAAGTGGCTTCGTCATCAATATTTTTGAGTGCGGTTCTCAGCCACTCAACGCGCATTACCGGTCCACTTGCCGGTGAGGGCACTGACTTCTTCATCACTGGCAAAGTCTCCGGCATCAGCTTCTTTCAACGCGTGCTGGATTTCTTCGATTTGCCAGGTTTCTCGAGCCAGGTACTCACGTAGCGCATCGACGGCCAGGAAAGATTTACTCCGACCTGTCGCTTTGGCCAGGCTGGCGAGGGTGTCGGCAATTTCGTCTGGCAGGCGCAAAGACATGACGGACATGGCTGTCTCGATGTAGTGGTTTGTAATACAACATACTACATTGCAGTCAGGGGGGCGGAGCTAGTCCCGCTCGTCTGTTGCCCCCAGTGCTTTGATTCAGAATATCACTCGCGAGGTACCCGGCATGCTCCACGGCCTCAACCACCTGACCCTGGCGGTCACTGACCTGGAACGCAGTCTGGCGTTCTATCATGGCCTGCTGCAGCTGCGCCTCGATGCCACCTGGGACAACGGTGCCTATCTGTCGTTGCCAGGGTTGTGGTTGTGCCTGTCGCTCGACCCCAGGCGTGAGCCAGGCGCCGTTGTCGATTACACCCATTACGCCTTCAGCCTGGGTGCCGACGATTTCCCGGTGTTCGTCGCGCGCTTGCGAACAGCCGCTGTGCCAGAGTGGCGAGGCAACCGCAGTGAAGGCGCGTCGTTCTATTTCCTGGACCCCGACGGGCATCAGCTCGAAGCCCACGTCGGTGATCTGGCATCACGGCTTGAGGCCTGTCGCCAGCGGCCCTATGCCGGGATGAAATTCTTCACGCCGTAGCACCCGGCATCGGCCCGCTGGGTGAGGTATGACTTCAAGTCATGATCTTCTGAGTTTTTATGGTTACAGGCACCGCCTGGGCTTGTGTTAAAAAGCGCACTCCAGCACGCCGTTCAGGCCTGGATGGCCTTACAGGGAGTGTTAACCGATGACGTCTTCATTGTTGTTCGCCGTACTCGCCTCGGGTTTTATCTACGGCATCACGCCGGGGCCGGGTGTGCTCGCGGTTTTCGGGATTGGCGCTGCCCGAGGCCGGCGCGCGGGCGCGGGGTTTCTCTGTGGTCACTTGTTGGGCGATGTGGTCTGGTGCAGCACGGCGTTGATCGCCATTGTCGGTGCGCGGGAAATTGGCAGCAGCGCGTTTGACGTGCTCGGAGTGCTCAGCGGCCTGTACCTGTTCTGGCTGGGCGTGCGGGCGATCCGCAGCCGCCCCGGCAGCGGCGACACGGAGCAAGGACCGGCGCGCCAGCCGTTCTGGCATGGGATCATGTTCGGCCTGACCAATCCCAAGGCATACCCGGTGGCCGTGGCGACTTTTACCGCATTGCTGTCCAGCCGCGCCGAGTTGCTGCACTGGTCGATGCTGCCGTGGCTGATCGCGCTGAGTTTCCTTGGCGGTATCGCGGCATACGCTATTCTGATCGGGGTCGTGGGCGCTCGTCGGGTGCGCTCGCTGTATCAGCGTCATGAGCTGGCAATCACCCGGATTTGCGGGGTAATGTTCATCGGTTTCGCCATCAACGCCCTGCTGCATGCGGTGCCGGGCCTGCTGGCAAACAAGACTTGAGGCTGCACGCAAGGCTGCGTCAGTTGTAACAAGGCACCCGCGCTCAGGGATTGCCAGGTCCATGGACTGATACTCATAGCTGCATTTTTGGACAGTATCCATCCAACATGACCACCAGAAACTCCGCACCGCTGGCCAGTTACATCGATCTGCTGCTCGACGTCGTATGTGCCGTCGACAGCCAGGGACGCTTTGTCTTTGTCAGTGCTTCCTGCGAGCAAGTGTTCGGTTACACCCAGGACGAGCTGATCGGCCAACAGATGATCGAGATGGTGCACCCGGCCGACCGTCAGCGGACCCTGGACGCTGCCCGGGAAATCATGCGTGGCCAACCGAACCCCAGCTTCGAAAACCGCTACCTGCGCAAGGACGGTCAGGTGGTCCATATCATGTGGTCGGCGCGCTGGTCCGAAGTCGATCAATTGCGCATCGCCGTGGCCCGCGACATCACCGAGCGCAAACTGGCCGAGTCCCGGCAGGCAGCCTTGTATGCGATCTCCGAAGCGGCCCACGCCGCCGAGGATCTGCTGGCGCTGTTCAAGCGAATTCACCAGCTGATCGGTGAGTGGTTGCCGGCGCTGAACTTCTCGGTGGCGCTCTATGACGAGCACTGCGAACAACTGAACTTTCCCTACCATGTCGACCATCACGAGTGTGATCCCGAGTTCAGTGTGACCGGGAGGCTGTGCGCCGAGGTGATCCACTCCGGGCAACCGGTGCTGGTGACACCCGAGCAGCCATTTGCAGTGTCCGGTTGTTCCGGCGTCGTCAGTGATCAGGACTCTCCGTGCTGGCTGGGTGTGCCCCTGAACTCGCAGAAAGGCACCATTGGTGCCTTGATCGTCAAAAGCATGCCGGGTGACGTGCACTACACCGAGCGCGACAAGGAACTGCTGCAGTACGTCTGCGCCCAAGTCGCGGCGGCCATTGAGCGCAAGCAGTTGCACAGCCGTCTGCAATACATGGCCCAGCACGACCACCTGACCCGTTTGCCCAACCGCGAGTTGCTGCGAGAGCGCCTGGCCTCGGCCTTGGGCAAAGCCAAGCGGGACCTGGGACGCATGGCGCTGCTGTACGTCGACCTGGATGATTTCAAGCAGGTCAACGACACCTACGGCCACGGCGTTGGCGACATGTTGCTGCAAGCGGTGGCCAATCGGCTGCAAGGCTGTGTACGAGAGTCTGACACCGTGGCGCGCATTGGCGGCGATGAATTCGTCGTGTTGCTCGACAGTGTCCAGGCCGCTGAAGATGCCGCGCGAGTGGCGATCAAGATCCGTCAAGTGCTTGCTCAACCCATGCGCCTGGACAGCCATAGCCTGAACATCCTGCCGAGCATTGGCGTGGCGCTGTACCCCGAGCACGGCACCGAAGAGAAGCAACTGTTCAAGCATGCCGATGAAGCCATGTACGCCGCCAAACGCTTGAGTGAGCGTCTGGATCGCGCCTGATCGGGTTCAGGGAGCCGTTCGTCGCTGTCAGTGCCGATTGGCTAAACCTTTGCCTTGTTTTGCCTTCTGAAGACAAGTGGGGACACCCACTGCACTCATCTGTCTGTTCAAGGAGGGCGTGACCATGATCTCGGTGGCCAGCCGACTATCGATCATCTGTCTTGCCGTGCTACTGGGGCTTGGTGCCCGCAGCGCATTGGCCGAATCACCGGTCGATTTCATCAACGAGGCCTCGGCCCAGGGCATGGCGGATATTGAAGTCAGCCGTATGGCGCACCAGAAAACCGAGTCCAAGGCGATCAAGGATTACACCATTGTGGTGATCAACGACCGCACCACGGCCAACCAGCACCTGGCGAAAATCGCCAGGAAACTCGACCTGCCAGTGGCGCCACGAGAAGAAGTCATGAGCAAGGCCAAAACCCTGATACCGCACATCCAGGAAGGCGAGTCGTTCGATTCGGCCTACACCGCCAGCCAGGTGAAAACCACCGAGCACACCATCGAACACCTGCAGCAAGAAGCGAGCACCACCGACGTGCCGGAGATCAAGGCCTTCGTCGAAGAAACCTTGCCCAGGCTTGAGCATCATCTGCAAATGGCCAGGGCCTTGCGGGCGAGTCGTTAATCTGCTTGAGCGATGATTCAAGTCCTGCTGGTGTCTGTAGCTATAGGTAATCCTCATCGGTGATCTCATGCCTATGGCCAGGGCGTCTCTCACTTCGAATTTGTAGCAATTCTCTGCATCTGACCTCGACCTTTGTTCGGTTTCTTTCTTTGTGCCGGTTTGAGACTAGTATCAATGGCGATCACTTTGCCAGCATGTACAAACATGGATCTGAAACAGGTAAGAGGCCGCTCATGGAATTTATTGAAAAGCTTTCAAGTCTAGCCGCAAAAGTTCGCCTGCAAGGCGTATCCATTCAGACGGAGGAAGCCACCAAAAACGCCTTCGTCATGCCCTTCATCAGCACCGTCCTTGGTTATGACGTGTTTGATCCGTCCGAGGTGATCCCTGAGTTTATTTGCGATGTAGGAACGAAGAAGGGAGAAAAAATCGATTACGCGATCATGAAAGATGGAGATGTTCAGATCCTGATCGAGTGCAAAAAAATTGGTGAGCCTTTGCACATAAATCATGCATCGCAGCTGTTTCGTTATTTCCACGTCACCAGTGCCCGCATCTCGATCCTCACAAATGGTCAGGTCTACAAGTTTTTCACCGACCTGGATGCTCCCAACAAAATGGACGAAAAACCTTTTCTTGAGCTCGATCTGCTCGACATTGACGAGTATTCGGTACCAGAGCTGACGAAACTGACCAAGTCAGCATTCGATGTCGACTCGATCATCAATGCTGCGGGGGAGTTGAAATACGTCAGCCAGATTAAAAAGGTTATCGCCGCGCAGGTCAGCAAGCCTGATGACGATTTCGTCAAAGTCTTCGCATCCCGAGTGTACGACGGCGTGATCACACAAAAAGTCCGAGAGCAGTTTCAAGAGCTGACTCGAAAAGCTGTTGTGCAATTTCTCAATGAACAGATCAATGATCGCCTTAAGTCGGCGATGAGTGGCGCTATCCAACCCAGTCTGTCTTCGTTGTCGTCGACAGGTTCAAGCGCCGTTGAGCTGGAGGGGCGTGACGAGTCGGATGACAAAGTACTGACGACTCTGGAAGAACTGGAGGGGTATCACATCGTCCGTGCGGTGGTGAGGTCTGTCGTCGATGCCAAACGCATTGTGCAGCGTGATACACAGAGTTATTTCGGCATCCTGCTAGACGACAATAATCGTAAACCGATCTGCCGACTGCACTTCAATCGCTCACAGAAGTACATCGGTATCTTTGACGAAGAAAAAAATGAAACCCGTCACCCGATCAATTCGATCGATGATATTTACGAGTACTCGGATCGCTTGAAAAAGACAGTTGGGTATTACGATTAATCACGGGGCCGAAACTGGTAAATCCGACGTTTACTGAATGGGGGGGGCGGCCATCAGGCAGCTATTGACCGTAAAAAGGTGCTCACACCAAGCAGGAAAGCAGGGGAGGATGTGGACATAGACGTGCCGGTGAAAGTGTGGCCCTTGGGTTAGTATCAGTTGGTCAAGACGATCTCCAGTCGGACGGCATTATTGTGGCGAGGGAGCTTGCTCCCGCTCGAGTGCGCAGCGCTCGTAACGATGGGGCCGCTACGCAGACCAGCGCGAGCAAGCTCGCTCGCCACAGCGCAGCGTTCGACTTACCCAAACAAAATGTTCAATGCGTGCTCGTCGGTTGCATGGCGCAGATGTTTCAACCGGTTACTGCAGCTTGACGAAGTTGCGGGGCCGTCGCTTACTGACGTCCCGCGAGCGAAAGGCTGAACCTGGCACGTCGCTCCCGTCCTGATCGATTACAGGAGTATGCGATGAGTTGGTCCGCCAAACAGTACGTGGCTTTCGAGGATGAGCGCACGCGCCCGGCGCGTGATCTGCTGGCTGCGATCCCCAACCTGGATGCGCGTTCGGTGATCGACATCGGTTGCGGCCCCGGTAACTCCACCGAGTTGCTGGTACAGCGTTTTGCCGATGCCTCGGTCCGTGGTATCGACAGTTCTGCCGACATGATCGAGTCCGCCCGCAAGCGCTTGCCGAGTGTGCGCTTCGACACCACGAATATCGCGACCTGGAACGAGCCTGGCCCATTTGATGTGATCTTCGCCAACGCGGTGCTCCAGTGGTTGCCTGACCACGCCACGTTGCTGCCATCGCTGGTGGCCAAGCTCGCGCCCGGTGGCAGCTTGGCGATCCAGATGCCTGACAACCTCGAGCAACCCGCACACCGTATGATGCGCGAAGTCGCCGCCAACGGCCCATGGGCCGACAAGCTGGTTGATATCGCCGGACAGCGCACGACCCTGGACGATGCCACGACCTACTACCAGATGCTGTGTTCCTGCAGCTCGCGGGTCGATGTGTGGCGCACCACCTACCATCACCCGCTGGCGGGTGGTCCGGC
Source organism: Pseudomonas sp. Irchel s3a18 (assembly GCF_900187535.1). NCBI lineage: Bacteria > Pseudomonadati > Pseudomonadota > Gammaproteobacteria > Pseudomonadales > Pseudomonadaceae > Pseudomonas > Pseudomonas sp. Irchel s3a18. Next base: position 33,962 of record NZ_FYDV01000022.1, read on the forward strand.
GGCGGTGGTCGAGTGGTTCAAGGGCAGTGGCCTGCGACCGTTCCTGGAGCCACTGAACGAGGTGGAAAAAGCCCAGTACCTGGCGCAGTACCTGGAGGCAATCGAGCCCTTCTTTCCAGTACTGGCCGATGGCTCGGTGCTGTTGCCATTCCCGCGTGTCTTCATCGTCGCGACCCGCTAAGGGCGATCAGCCCTCTTGCAACACCTTCAACGCCGCCGAGGCCAGAAAGCCGGAGCGGCTTTTTTCTTCCGGGTGATGCAGCACGTATTCGTCGATACGGGTCAGCAGATAACCGGGCAGGGTGATGTTGAGTTTCTGCGCCTTGCCCAGGTACTTGGTGACATCAATGTCCACCAGCGCCCAAGTGACACCAGCGTATTGTGGATTGGCCGCGTGCACGGTGACTTTGTTGGCTGGCGGAATCGCCGAGCCGTCTTCGGCCAGAATCTCGAAGTGACCTTCGATGGCCTCCCGTGCCATGGCGATGGCATCGTCCAGGTCATCACCGGCCGAGAAGCACCCCGGAATATCCGGCACTTCAACGCCCCAGGCGTGTGCGTCATCGCCCATTGAAATTGCAATCGGGTAAAGCATGTTCGTTGTCCTCTGGTTGCTGTGCGCCGATTCAGTACAGCAAGGCCTGTTGCAGGATGCTCACGGCCGTCTTGGTCAATAAGTCCTTTTTCGGATGCGGAACAGTCCCCCGTCCAGGCTTGGTTGGATGCTTGAAGTGGTGGTGACTGCCCCTGATCCGTACCAGGTACCAGCCGTCTGCGACGATTTGGGCGATCAAGTATCGGCTATTCACATCACGTCCCTGTGCTGTGTAGGTGGTTACTATACCTACTGATATTTTGTTATCAACACTATAACCACCAGGCTTGGCGGTCCAAGTGATGAATGGTAGGGATCAGTGTAGGAATCGCAGCGAGGCATAGCGGTCGGGGAAGGGGACGCAAGTATTGCCGGATGGTTCGATTCGCTCGGAAGGACTGATGAAATGAGAAATCGCAGGTATAAAAAACCGGTCACTGAGAGGCTGTGTAAAAACATTTCAGAGTAGGTTTGACTGTCAGGATCGGGACGGGGCCCGCGTTTTTACATAGCCTGGACGCAAAGAGTCATTGGCTGGCTCTTTTTAAAACGTGAGTTTTCAGCACCGCATTTCCCTATAGAGAGAAACCGATGTCGAGAATCGCGTAGTCGTTACTCAAGCAACTGATCAATCAACACCGCGTTGGTGTAGATCAAGCTGCCATCGCTCGCACGGTGCCCGACCAGATGAAACTGACCGCGTTCGTCGTGTAAATAGACGCGCATTTGACAGTCGGACAAGGGGCCGTATCCCTCGGGCATGATCAACTCCATCGTGTCCATATCGACATCGACCATGGCTTCAGGCTCTTGGCTCTTCTGCAGGCGCTCTTCGGCCTCCTCCAGACGCAGATGGAGAGGTCCATCGACGTAGAAATGGACTTCCCCCATCGGGGTGGACTTTTGGGCTCCGCTGGTTTTGCACCAGCCTTCGATCGTCAGCGCACTCATGACGAAACCTCCCATGTGGATTGCTGGACTCTGTAGCTATCGTCCCTGCTCAATGCCATCACTTATGTTTGATGACCGCACAAGGGCAGGGTTCGACTTTTCGGGCCGCTTCTGGCCGGTCCCTGCCGTCCGTCATCAGAGATTCAGTATAGCGGGTAGCCGGGCCTTGCTTGCCAACCTCACGGTACAACCCGATGGCTCTATACTCCTTACTGACTTTGCCGCCCGGATGGGTGGTCTTTGTCTGCCCTGCTTGGACGTCAGTGGCGATGCTTTTGCATAACCAATGAACAACAGGAATAGGATGAAGAGGAAATGGCAATAGCAATTATCTTGATACTAATCGTTATTGCATCAGTGCTATTCCACATACTAGCGCCTTGGCAGGCGACACCGGCAGCTTCCAACTGGGGGTCAATAGACACCACCCTTTTCATCACCCTGATCATTAGCGGAATATTTTTCATTGCCATCACGGTATTCATGGCGGTCGCCGTGATGCGTTATCGTCACAAGGAGGGTGCCAGGGCGCACTACCAGCCAGAAAGTAAAAAACTGGAGTTATGGTTGATTATCGTTACCTCGGTAGGTATTGCCGCGATGTTGGCGCCAGGTCTGGTTGTTTACAACGATTTCATCCGGGTGCCGAAAAATGCTTATGAACTTGAAGTGGTCGCCCAGCAGTGGCAGTGGGCCTTTCGTTTTCCCGGCCAGGACGGGAAGCTGGGCAGATCGGATATCAAGTTTGTTGATTCGGCCAACCCCCTCGGCCTTGATCCCAAGGATCCTGTTGGGCAGGACGATGTCCTTATACGAAACAATGAAGTTCACCTTCCACTCGATCAACCGGTGAAAGTCTTACTGCGCTCTAAAGATGTGCTGCACAATTTCTATGTGCCGCAAATTCGCAGCAAGATGGATATGGTGCCTGGGATGGTGTCGCACTTTTGGTTTACGCCGACTAAAACCGGGAAATATGAAGTCCTTTGCGCTGAATACTGTGGCGTCGGTCATTACAACATGCGTGGCCATATGATTGTGGAAGAACGGGACGCCTTCGCTCAATGGCTGAACAGCCAACCGACGTTTGCCCAGACATTAACGACAGCTGCCAAGCCCAGTCGGGACAGCGTGCTGGAAAAAGGCCGCCAGTTGGTCGAAACATACGGCTGCGGTGCCTGCCACAGCCAGGATGGCAGCGCCAGTCTCGGCCCGGGATGGAAGGGGCTGTATGGCCGCACGGAACAGCTTGCCGATGGCACCAATGTGCTGGTCGATGAGGCCTACCTGAAAGAGTCGATCCTCGATCCGAAGGCCCGACTGGTACAAGGCTACCCGCCGATCATGGTGGCCTATACTCTCAATGACGATGAACTGGGTGCTCTCGTCGCCTTGATCAAATCACTGGGTGCTGCGCGGCAAGACGATGAGCTTTCTACTGGTGAAGCGTCGGGCCCAGGTGAAGACTTGGCGGTGCAGGGACAGCGGCTGGCCGAGTCGCTTGGCTGCGTGGTCTGCCACAGTGTCGATGGCAGTAAGGGCGTCGGTCCCAGCTGGCAGGGCCTGTATGGCAAGGCAGTAACCCTTGCCGACGGCACGACGATAAAGGCCGATGAGAGCTACATAAAGGATTCGGTTCTTAATCCCGGCGCCAAAATCGTCAAGGGCTATGCAGCCGTCATGCCGGCCTTTGCTCCGAGTGATAAGGAGTTGAACGCACTGATCGCTTTTATCAAATCCAAAGCGAATACCGACGCTGATGCGAGCAAGGCGGAGCCAGGCAAGGAGCCGTAAAGGAGCCAGAAATACACCGAAACTTCGGCAGGAGGATGACGTGATGGCCTATACGGATCAAGCCGAAACAGCAGGACTGCACGAACCTAAAAGTTTCCTGACCAAATATATCTGGAGTCAGGACCACAAGATCATAGCCATTCAATATTCCTTGACGGCTCTGTTCGTGGGTCTTATCGCCGTGGTGTTGTCCGGCTTGATGCGCATGCAGATAGGCTTCCCCGGTAGTTTGGCGTTCATGGACGCCAGTGCTTACTATCAGGCGATGACCATGCACGGCATGATCATGGTCATTTATTTGCTGACGGCCTTGTTTCTGGGTGGCTTCGGCAACTATCTGATCCCACTGATGGTGGGCGCCCGCGACATGGTCTTCCCCTATGTCAACATGCTGAGTTACTGGTTCTATCTAGTAGCGGTACTGGTGTTGCTCGCCAGTTTTTTTGTCCCTGGCGGCCCCACCGGTTCGGGCTGGACGCTCTATCCGCCACAGTCCATTACTCAGGGGACACCAGGGGTCGAGTGGGGCATCGTGCTGATGCTCGTCTCACTGGCGATTTTTATTGTCGCCGCCACCATGGGCGGGTTGAACTACGTCACCACGGTGTTGCAGGCGCGCACGCACGGCATGACATTGTTTCGCATGCCGCTTTCCGTATGGGGCATCTTCATGGCCTCGATTATGGCCTTGCTGGCTTTCCCGGCGTTGTTTGTCAGTGCGGTCATGATGCTGTTTGACAAGCTGTTGGGCACCAGCTTCTTCATGCCGGCGATCATCTCGTTGGGGCAGCAGCTCGATCACCAGGGTGGCAGCCCGATATTATTCCAGCACCTGTTCTGGTTCTTCGGCCACCCGGAAGTCTACATCGTTGCTCTTCCCGCATTTGGTCTGGTCTCCGACTTGATCAGCACGCATGCGCGTAAAAATATCTTCGGCTACCGAATGATGGTGTGGGCCATTATTGCGATTGGCGTACTCAGTTTTGTGGTCTGGGCACACCATATGTATGTCAGCGGAATGAACCCCTACTTTGGCTTTTTCTTCGCCATCACCACCTTGATCATCGCGGTACCAACTGCGCTGAAAGTCTACAACTGGGTGCTGACCCTGTGGCGGGGCGATATCCATCTGACCGTGCCGATGCTGTTTGCCCTGGCCTTTATCGTCACCTTCCTGGTCGGCGGTCTGACCGGGTTGTTTCTCGGCAATGTGATCGTGGATATTCCGCTCTCGGACACCTATTTCGTCGTCGCCCATTTTCATATGGTCATGGGTGTCGCACCGGTACTGGTGGTGTTCGGCGGCATCTATCATTGGTTCCCGAAAGTCACCGGGCGCATGTTGAACGACACCCTGGGCAAGCTGCATTTCTGGATTACCTTTCTGGGCACCTACGCCATCTTCTTCCCCATGCACTACCTGGGTTTCCAGGGCATGCCACGCCGCTACTACGCCTATGAAAACTACGCGTTCATCCCGCAGTCGGCGCAAGATTTGAATGCCTTCATTACGGTGGTCGCATTGACCGTCGGCATTTCCCAATTGCTGTTCGTGTTCAACCTGGCCTGGAGTGTATTTAAAGGCAAGCCCGCAGGCAGTAATCCCTGGGGCGCGGCCAGTCTGGAATGGCAAACGCCGGACACCCCGCCGATACACGGTAACTGGGGCGCGAAGCTGCCGGTCGTGCATCGCTGGGCCTATGACTACAGTGTGCCGGGGATAGAACAGGATTTCGTTCCGCAAACGGTTTCCGCCGAGGAGCTGGAGCATATGCGGCAACTCAGCGCCGGAACCAGGATAGCGGACGTTAAAACATGAACAGACTGCTATTGAGAAGCGCCGACGGCGCAGACCCCGGCGGCAATTGGAATCGCGATCCCGAGGGCATTCAGGCCACCGAGGGTGCCGATAGAACCGCAAGAACAGGCCTGCGCTTGTTTCTGGTGGTGGTGAGCTCGTTATTCTTTCTCTTCCTGATTGCCTTTATCGCCCGCTCACAAATGGCCGACTGGCTACCCCTGACGGAGCCCTTGGCGCCGTTAGCCAATCCATGGCAGCTATGGCTGAATTCGGCTTTTCTGGTGTTCAGTTGCATCGCACTGCAGTGGTCGCGTATAGCCGTCCGAAAGGTGCGACTGGGTGCAACGGTCATTGGCTTTGCATGGGGGGGCGTATTTGCAATTGCCTTTCTGGTGGGGCAACTCTGGGTCTGGCAGCAGTTTGTCGCCTGGGGCTACTTTGTCGCCAGTAATCCGGCCAACAGTTTCTTCTACCTGTTGACCGGCCTGCATGGGCTTCACTTGCTGGGCGGGCTGATAGCCTGGAGCAGAACCGTCGCTAAATTCCTGCATCGCGTGCCGTTGCCGCAACTTCGCGCGAGCATAGAACTCTGTGCCATCTATTGGCATTACTTGTTGGGTCTTTGGTTCGTGCTATTCGCTCTGCTGACCAGCACGCCGCAAACCTATGAAGCCATCGCCAGATTCTGCGGCCTGAGGTGAAAAGCCATGGCATCGCACCCACCCGCCCCAGACGAGTCCAGTTCATCCGATCCACCCAGCGTGCTGCCTGCACCGGGATGGCAGGGCATCGCCAGCGACTGGTCCTCGGATAGGGAGGCTTTCCAGCAGGTGCCTTGGGGCAAGGCGATGATGTGGATATTCCTGCTCAGCGATACTTTTATATTCACCTGTTTTTTGATCGGCTACATGTCGGTACGCATGACCATTACCGTCCCTTGGCCGAACCCCAGTGAAGTGTTCGCATTAACGATCGCCGGTAGAGAAATCCCGCTTATTCTGATCGCCATCATGACCTTTGTGCTGATCAGTAGCAGCGGCACCATGGCCATGGCAGTCAATTTCGCCTATCGCCGTGATCGCGCGAAAACCACTGCCCTGATGCTGGCGACCGCAGCCTTGGGTGCGACCTTCGTCGGCATGCAGGCATTTGAATGGAGCAAGCTCATTTCAGAAGGGGTGCGTCCCTGGGGGAACCCTATGGGGGCGGCGCAATTTGGTGCCAGCTTTTTCATGATTACCGGTTTCCACGGACTGCATGTGTCAATCGGTGTCATCTACCTCAGCATTGTGGCGCTGAAAGTATTGCGGGGAGATTATGAGCGCTCCGGAAACTATCAGATCGTCGAGATAGCTGGGCTTTATTGGCACTTCGTGGATTTGGTGTGGGTGTTTATCTTTGCTTTCTTTTATTTATGGTAGGTCCAAGAGACTGTTCATGGTTCTGAAGAGGAGCACGGATGATGGCGCATGCTCAGGGTCAGCAACATCCAATCAGTTTGTACCTTAAAATCTGGGGGCTGTTATTCGTCCTCAGCACACTGTCGTATCTGGTCGACTATTTTCACTTCCAGGGCTACCTCAGGTGGTCCCTGATTATCACTTTCATGTTGTTGAAGGCAGGTTTGATTGTCTCCATCTTCATGCATATGGCCTGGGAACGGTTGGCCATGGTCTATGCCATATTGGTGCCACCGTTGTGTTTACTGGTGCTCGTCGGGCTGATGGCCTCCGAGGCGGAGTATGTTTTCCTCAGCCGGGTAGTTTTCTTCGGCCAATAAGCACTTCCGGATGGCCTTGAGCCTCCTGGGGCTAACCCGATATCACTCGCTTGAACTGATGCCATTTGTGCTGCCAGGCGACTGTCCAGTGGGGGGCTGCCGTACCCGTGCCGGCGATCTTCAGCGTTGGATGATGTTCGATTACCCGGTCCAATACCGATTCCTGATTCGGCTCGACATCCACGAAGAAGATATATTTGCCCTCATCGACCACCTGTTTAAAATTGCGGAAGTGAGTGTTCGGCACCTGGAACCCAAAAAAACCGCCTTCCCAGATGCAGAAGCCAAAGATAACAAAGGCAAGGAAGATAAAAGGCACCCAGCCTGCGGCGGATTCGGTCCAGCCCATCCAATAGGCGCCACCCAGGACCAGCGCCGCGAGTGGCACACCGATCACCGCACCAATCTCGCCAGAGTGAACAGCATCTTGTTTCATTAACGAGTTAACTTCGTGTAGGTGATGGTGTTCAACATCAGCAACTTCTTCACTGAGCACATGAATTTGTTCGGTATTGATGCCGCCGGCTTCCAATTCGGTTTCAACGGTTTCAAGATCGTCGAGATTGTCACTGATGTAATAGTGTCGATTCATGGCACACCTCCCATCTCGTGTTTGCTGCAGACCTCCTCTGTCCTGCAGTCGTTAACTGAGATTTGCAGTCGGTATCTGTACCCATGGGGAACGTTGCACACTTCATGCAATCCGAGGGAAGTATAGCACTCGCTATCATGCATGGTTGGCAGCGTCAAGAGCCAGAAAAGGCGTCAGGGCTTGGCGCACCCCGATGACTTCTACCTTTCGACGGTGCCATCAAATTCGCTCTACAAGGCCGGAAACAGGTCCTGAAATCGACCAAGCTCTAGTTCAGAACTGTTGAAAAAAACGGGGGGGTACCAAGGGATCCAAAAAGATTGCCATCTCTACATGTTGTGCTTTAATGTATTAAAAGGCACATCATGTGGTGGTTCTGCCATGAATAGATCGAGTATTCAGCAAGACGTCGCTCTGTTGCACCGGGAAATTTGGAAACAAAAGGAAATGCTGTGGCCCGATCGACAGCTAATACCGTTAGAAATGCTTGAACCCGATGCTGCTGCATACCTACTCGATGTTGAATACCTGATGCTTCCAAATCTGGGTTCCAGCAAATTCATGCGCTCTGGCCAAGGGCCCGGCATCGCGGGCCTCATCGATCGTCAAGCCAACAAGATTGCCATTTCAATGGCCTACCCTGAGCAGGTTCAAAGGTTTACCGGCGCCCATGAAGTAGGGCACTTCATGCTGCACGAAGGTCAAGTAATGCACCGTGACCGTCCATTGGATGGCTCTGCCAATGCAGGTCACAGATCCGAAGTCGAGCGGGAAGCGGACTATTTCGCAGCGTGCTTCCTGATGCCACCGAACCTTCTGACAGCCCATTTTGAAGCTCAGTTTGGATGCAAAGGCCCCTTTAAGTTTACTGACACGGCATCCTTCCATCTGAACAACAACGATCCTGAGTCCCTGCAATATGCTTCAAAAGGATCGCTTGATCGCGAATTCGCCTTGGCTCGTTGTGAGGTTTTTGGAAGTCGAAGGATGATTTCGCTGGCCAAACAATTTCGGGTGTCCGACAGCGCGATGGCGGTTCGGATCAAAGAATTGGAATTGGTGGTGTGGCCATGACAGAACGCAAGGATCACGTCGCAGGCGGAGCTAATCGATGATTTTTACGTCGAGCCCCAAGTAGTACGCAGGTATGTTGGAGTCGTGCATCTGGCGCTGCTCGCAGCGCCACACCGAGCTCGAATGGCGCTCGGGGCACTCGGATCAGTTACTAAGCGGGCGAAAGCGGCTTCGGCATCGTTGGTTTTCCAGGGATCGAGAGTTTCTTGAACGTCTCGATCTTCTCCGACTCCAACTCCTTCAGGATCGTCTCCTTCGCATCATTTTTGTCAATCGACTTGCCTGTATTGTCGAAGGTGATCTGCTTGATCCGCAGTTCGATTTCGCTGTCCTTGTTCTGGCCGGCAGAGAACTCTGGAAAGCCAAGGGAAATAACGCAGTTGCCATCGAGGCCCGACGTGCTGAAGCGAAATTTGGCATCTAGGCGATGCAGGAACAGGCTCGGTCGATAGGTCACATTGGAGAGAAAATCCGAATCTTCCAGGCTGAATCCCTTCAAATCAAGGTTGCGAATTTTCTCCTTCATCCACCCTAGATCAGTTGGGAGCATATTATCGGGATCAGGGGCTATTCCAATGTCCACGATTTCGAGGAACGTAATTGCCACCAACCGGCTGAACTGGGTCAGACCCAATAAATAAAGGAATCTGTTTTCGTTGGTGAAATCGCAGAAGCGGATGGAAGTGACCGTCTCGTTCTCGTCGATCTGCTTGACTAATTTGAAGTGCGATACCAAGTGCTTGGACATTGCCTTGTTCGTGGTTTTCGTCTCCGGTGCGGTATGCGTACTGATCAGGATCAGTTCGTCCTGGGCTTTGTTTTTTTTGATCTCGATTGACCCTTTAAAGGTTTTGTGCGAATCCGCCCAGCTTTTGGATCGATCAATTCGCTCCAGTAGGTAGTCCATCCGGATAGTGTCGAGGTCTTTGTTGACGGGGTAGAAACCTGGCGTGCCCAGCACCTTGAAATTTACGAAGTCGAGGTCTAGGAGCTTGTTTACGTCGATCGAATCGGGGACAGAGTCGAGCAGCGCGTCCTGCCCTTGCCACTTGATGGTTTGGGTGGTGATCTTTGGATTGTCTTCCTTGGTCGTATAGGCAAGCTGGAGCTGAGAGAATTCGCTCGGCCTGATCAAGGAAAGCGTCAGTGCAGGGATAGTCTGCTCCTTTTCCTGACTATTGATGAAGACGCCCCGACTTTTCAGCACTGTCTTGATATCGCCTGCGCCGATGTAGGGTTGAGCTAGGTAGGTGCGCAGCGCCTCACCTTGCGGCAGGATCGAGTCAATATTTTGATTACTCATGGTATCAACCTCTGAAATCTGCCTGGTAAGACTCCACATCTACTATGGAGGCGAACTCTTTGTTCGCGATTGCCACCTTGGCAATATTCGCAATTTCCTCGTGTTCGACGTAGTTAAAGTCAGGAAATGCGAGCGTCACTTTATGTGGGAATTCAAGGGCGATTGCCATCGAAAATCCAATCATGCGTTTCACAGCCTCCTCGCTGAACCCATCCTGGCAGCAGATGACCAAATGCTTCTTGTCATACTCCTGAACGAAGAAAGGAATGAGGCCGCTGTTGAGATACTCAGGGGGCAAAATCGGGCCGTTAGTCAGCCTTTGGATGGGGCTGACGTTTTTCCCTGTGGATGGGTACAGGAAGCTCACGTTCTCAGCACCGAACGTGTTTCTGACGTAAGTGATGGTGTCGAACAGGAAGCTCGCGCGGCAGTTATCGACTACATAGATAGTTCCATAATTGGAGTCATCAAGTTTGCGCGAGCCTGCAACCTGACTGACAACATCTGCCTCGGCGTCTGATTTCGCGCTTAGCCAGAACAGGACACCCGCGATCGCTTGGGAGCTGGCATTGGAGTAGCCGGCATTGATGGACTTCTTCACAGTCGAGCGGTTGAAGCATTCGACCGTTGTCGCCAGGTCGACGAAATGCTCTTTAAATTTAGTACCCGGCGAGGTGGGGTAGGGCACACTCGAAAACTTTGACGAGATGACCATGTGCTTGAGCACGCCATCCTCAAGGGGAGACAGGCAGCTGAAGACGAAGTCCGCGCCATGCGTCTGCCTCGGGTTATCGGTCGTGCTGTGCAGCTTGGGCTTGACGCAATCGATGCTTGTTCCCTTGAGCGCCGCTTTCCACCCAATGAGGTTAAGCAGGGTTTCAACAACGTGTTCCCCGCGCTCACCCAATTTCTTTGACCATTCGCCCATCAGAAGTCCTTTTATAAGCCAAGACGTAGCTACGCTTTGTCTGCTGAACGCTACGGAGTCTGAACGGTGATGTCTAGTGGCACTTTGTCGACGAGACTTGGACTGTGCTGTGGACTGAATCGCCCGGGTTTCATAGACACCTCAATGCCTTAAAATGAGGCCAATCAGGAGGTGCCATGAGTGACCCGCGTTACCCTGCCCATTTTCAACTCGCTCACATACGAGTTCCAAAAATCCAACAGGCGGCATGCTACAGCTTTCGCGCTGAGTAGATCTCTAAAGTGAGTAGATATGTGGATTTTTCTTTGCCAAAAATGGACGCGATAGCGTGCCGGGACTGTGATGCGAAGGACGTAGATTCCGCTCGAATGGCGGGTCACGCGTAGGAACCCTTTGTAGGAGGGCTACGTGACTTGCTTGCTTCCTAATCGATAGATTTCAGGGAAATCAACGAGTTAGGATAGAAGTGGAGCGGGTGAAGGGAATCGAACCCTCGTTATCAGCTTGGGAAGCTGGAGTAATGCCATTATACGACACCCGCTCAGAGCGGTTGACTTTGTACCAGATGCGGCAGGAAAACTGAAGTTTTTCTTTGCAATATCTGCGGTTACGCGGTTTCTACCGGCACGGCAAGACGTCGTCGGCGACCGGTTTGGCGCAGGCGATGGAGGTGAGGGGGCAGGTTTTGAAGCCGTGTTGCGGTCTGTCGCGAGCAAGCCTCGATCCTGCAGGTAATGAGGTTACCTGTGGGGCGAGGTTGCTCGCGAGGACGTTGTTTCAAATGGCCAGTGCATGGTGGTCCTGAATGAAGTTGGAACGCGTTCGGCCTTCGTGGTGCGCCGGTTTCAGGAAGCCCAGCAGTGCCTGGCGGCTGTCTCGGCAGGCAGCTTTGTGCTCCATGTCGAGAAAGTGCCCGGTGGCCTGGAGAGTGCTGAACGTACTGTATTGCACATGGTTGGCGAACAGCTGGGCATCGCTGGCGGCGGTGTACTCGTCCCATTCGCCGTTCATGAACAGCACCGGAACATCGATTTGCTTGGCCGCCTTGAGGTAGCACAGCCGGTCGCTGTTGAGGACTTGGCTGATGTGGAAGTGCATCTGCCCGTATTCGTGTTCGGCCAGGCTGCTGACGTGGCGATGGTTGAAGCGCTTGAACAGGGATGGCAGGTGTTTGCCGATGGTGTCATTGACCAGGTGCCCGACACGATCGCGCTCCAGGTTGCCGAGGTAATCGACTCCCCGTTCAAGGTAGTCGCGCATCGGTTCGTTGATCACCGGCGAGAACGAACTGACCACGGCTTTTTCGATCCGCCGCGGGCGTTGCGCCAGGGCGAGCAGCGTGGCGGCACCGCCCCACGAAAACGACAGCACATGCTCGGCGGCGAAGTGGTCGATGAGCTCCAGCAGAATCTGCCCTTCGACTTCCTTGGTGAGCATCTTCTCGTGTCGGTTGTGGGCTTTGGACTTGCCCGCGTAGGGTTGGTCGTACAGCACCACGTTGAACTGCGGGTACAGGTTTTTCACGGTCTGTGCAAACGATGCAGTGGTGGCCATTGAGCCGTTGACCAAGATAATGGTCTTCTCTGCGGCGTCTGCGCGATAGAACTCCGTGTAAACCCGATACTGACCTTGTATATCCAGCACAGCGATTTCTGGCCTCATGTCCTGGGACTCCTGGCAAGCGTGTATATGCGCGCAACTGAGTGTGCACGGGATATATGACAGGTAGGCATACGCCTGAGATTGAGGGCCCATGTCGATCCGGTGAGGCCTGGTCGACGGGTGTTGTTATAGGCGGGCAGTCTGTCGGGGGGAGGTGGAGCCTTGAGGCTCTCTGCCGACAAAAAGTTTCTTAGACGTTATAGGTGACTTGTCGGTCACAATTCGGCCGACGGTTTGATTCAAGCAGGGAGAGCGCTATCGCGCAAGTGCCGTTTGTGAATTGTTCGACAAATTTTGCCCGGCGGTCCCGTGATCAGATCAAGGCGATTTCGGCGGCCGTCAGTGGGCGGTATTCGCCCGGTTTTAACCGGCTGTCCAAGACCAACGGGCCCATCTGCTCACGATGCAAGCGCAACACCTTGTTGTCGAAGTGGCCAAACATCCGTTTCACCTGATGATAACGGCCTTCAACGATGCTCAATCGCGCGCAGCGGGACGCCAGCACCACCAACTCGGCGGGCTGGGTGGTCAGGTCTTCGTAGGCAAAGTACAGGCCTTGGGCGAAGGTCTGTGCATAGTCGGGGGTGATCGGTTGCTCGGTTTCGACGTAGTAGAGCTTCGGCAGTTTGGTCTGCGGCTGGGTCAGGCGTCGTGACCAACTGCCATCGTTGGTGATCAGCATCAGCCCGGTGGTGTTGAAGTCCAGGCGTCCGGCGATGTGCAGGTCGTCCTTGTCGGGTTCATGGATCAGGTCGAGGACGGTCGGGTGCTCGGGGTCGCGGGTGGCGCTGACGCAGCCCTGGGGTTTGTGCAGCATGAAGTAGCGCGGTGGTTTGCCGACTTGCAGCACCTCGCCGTCGCACTCGACGCAGCTGAACTCGCGCACTTCGAAATGCGGGTCGCTGACCACCTGCCCGTCGACCTTGATCCGTCGTTCCACCAGTAGCAGGCGCACCTGTTTACGGTTGAAGCGGGGCAGGTTGCTGAGAAAACGGTCAACGCGCATGACGGTCGGCAGATCGGAAAAGGGCGCGCATCTTACTCGATAGACGCGCTGGCTGCCTGCAACTGCGCCTCGACCCGGGCACAGCGCGGGCACAGGCACGATTGGTCGCGCAGTCCGGCGGGTAGGGCCAGCAGCACTGCCGGGTCGATCGTCACGCCGTAGCACCAGCAGGCCCGGTCGGCGGTTCGTGGGTCAGCCAGGCTACAGTCGTTGCGGGCGCCACAGGCCGGGCAAAAGTCAGGTTTATTCATCAATGGAGTGGGTATCTGTGGGCCGGTTCGAGTGGGTACGGGGTGCTTGGCCCGGTACATCCCATGATGGGGGTTTGGGTGTCATCGGGTTGTAGAGTGTAGCGGCTCGACTGTTCGCTTGGCAGGGATTCAGTCAGCGCATTCTAGCGTCACTGTGGAAAGGAAACGCGGGTATTTGCGCCCAATCGCCGCCGCTGTTGATTGCCAGTGTTGTGCGGGCTCGATGTGCCAGCAGGCTGCGCCGGGATGGGGCGAATGAGTCGACGGATGACATGTATCAGCGTATTGCGGCGGCGCACCAGATTCCGATTTCGATGTCTGATATTGCGTCAGTCAACTCAATTGACTGTCGCCGGCCAGCGTCGCTGGCAGGGCGTTTTCGCGGTCCAGGAGGCCGCCATGTATCGCCGACTGCTTCTGATTGCTTCGATGAGTTTGAGTCTTGTTGCGTGCGTCCCTTACTACGATGGAGGTTCCAGCTACTACAGCTCAGAGGTCTATTCTTCGCCGGTACCGGCTTACTATGCGGGTGGACCGAATTACGCTTATCCGCGTAGTTATTACACCTATCCACGCAGCTATTACTCCCCATCCACGCGGTACTACCCGTCAGTGCGCTACTACCAGGCCGCCCCTCGTTACTACCAGGCGGCTCCCCGTTACTATCAGTCATCGCCTCGCTATTACCAGGCGCCGCGAGCGGTTTATCGGTCTTACCCGAACCGTGGCTGGGACGACCATCACCAACAGGGATGGAGCAACCAGTACGGCAGCCCGCGTCATCGCCAATGGGATAACGATGGCGGGCAGGGCGGGCGTGAACACGGCAGGCATGGCGACCATGATGGTCGTGGTGACAGAGGCGGGCGCAACCGCTGAGCCTTGCAACGAACAAGCGGCGCATTCAGCGCTGCTTGTCTATCCCGGGTACTTCAAACATCCGACAGATCCGCCAGCGGATGTCGACCTTCCCACACCTTGTGGAAATGCGCCGCGATCACGGCATCGGGTATCGCGTTGATGTCCGGCCAATGCCAGTGCGGCTTCTGGTCCTTGTCAATCAGCCGTGCTCGAACGCCCTCGCTGAATTCCGGGTGCCGGCAGCAATTGAGGCTCAGGGTGTATTCCATCTGAAAGACTTCGGCCAATGACAAGTGCCGGGCGCGGCGAATTTGCTCCCAGACCAGATGAGCGGTCAGCGGGCAGCCTTCGTGCAGCTGCTTCGCCGCACGGGCCAGCAGCACGTCGCAGTGATCGCGCAACAGGCTGATCGCCCGCCAGGCGCAGCGGACGTCGCTGACGTCGAGCCACTCATCGATCTGCTGGCGTCGCGGCAGCCATTGCGCTTCGGGCATGCGCCCGAGCGCTTCTCGCTGCAAGGCCTTGAGCAGGCTGTTGAGCTGCATCGGCGTCTGCTCCTGCCAGTTGAGCTGCAGCAGGCCTTCGATCAGCGCTTCCTGTTGTTCGTCCAGCAGGAAGCGGTCGGCCAGGTCCAGGTCAATGGCATCGCGGCCGTTGATGTGAGCGCCGGTCAGGCCGAGAAACAGCCCGAGCTTGCCGGGCAGGCGCGACAGGAACCAACTGGCGCCGACGTCCGGATACAGGCCGATACTGATCTCGGGCATGGCCAGGCGGCTGCTGGGGGTGACGATGCGGATGCTGGCACCTTGCAGCAAGCCCAGGCCGCCGCCGAGCACGTAGCCATGGCCCCAGCAGATCAGCGGTTTCGGATAGGTGTGCAGGTGAAAGTCCAGTCGGTACTCCGCCGCGAAGAATTGTGCGGCCAGCGGCGGCACCTCGCCAGGGTGGGCGCGACAGGCCTCCACCAGGCCGCGCACTTCCCCTCCGGCGCAAAACGCCTTGGCCCCGTTGCCGCGCAGCAGCACGCAAACGATCTGCGGTTCTTTTGCCCAGGCATCCAGTTGGTCGCTCAAGGCCCTGATCATCGGCAACGAGAGGGCATTGAGGGTGTGTTCGGCATCCAGGCTGGCAATGCCGATGCGCGCGCCGTCCGTGCCGGTGAGTTCTTCGAAGTGCAGGTTCATTTTGACCTCGATGACTGATTTGAAGATTCAGTATGATCGTTGCGTGGGAAAGTGCTGGATCCGTGTCAGATCAATTGACAAGCGCGGTTGGTTTTCCTAGGGTTCGCCCGATTGAAACTGTGGATGTAACCATGACTGCTGACGACCGTATCAAACTCGAACCGGGCTGGAAGGACGCGCTGCGTGCCGAGTTCGACCAGCCCTACATGGCAGAGTTGCGCGAGTTTCTGCGGCAGGAAAACGCTGCCGGCAAAGAGATCTATCCGCCAGGGCCGATGATCTTCAATGCCCTCAACTCCACGCCGCTGGACAAGGTCAAAGTGGTCATCCTGGGACAAGACCCGTATCACGGCCCGGGCCAGGCCCATGGCCTGTGCTTCTCGGTGCAGCCAGGCATCCCGACACCGCCTTCGCTGTTGAACATCTATAAAGAGCTCAAGCGCGACCTGAACATCGACATCCCAAGCCACGGTTGCCTGCAAAGCTGGGCCGACCAGGGGGTGCTGATGCTCAATACCACCATGACCGTGGAGCGCGCCACTGCCAACGCCCATGCGGGCAAGGGCTGGCAGCATTTCACCGACCGGATCATCGAACTGGCCAGCGAGCATCAACCGCATCTGGTGTTTTTGCTGTGGGGCGCGCATGCCCAGAGCAAACAGAAACTGATCGACGCCACCAAGCACCTGGTCCTGACCTCGGTGCACCCGTCACCGCTGTCCGCCTATCGCGGCTTTCTCGGTTGCGGGCACTTCAGCCGCGCCAACAAGTTTCTTGAGCAGAATGGTGAAACACCGATCGAGTGGCGGTTGCCGCCGGTCGTATAACGGTCTAGTGATCGTTCCCACGCTCTACGTGGTAACGCCTCAATGGACGCTCTGCGTCCGCTTCGGAATGTGACGCGGAGCGTCACGGGCTGCATTCCCACGCGGGAGCGTGGGAACGATCAAATCAGGCCGAATTCGGCTGCCGGTCCCAATGCCTGAACAATGGTTCCGCCAGAAACAGCACGAACAACAGCCGCATCACCTGCATCGCCGTCACCAATGGCACCGACAGTTGCAAGGTTTCGGCGGTCAGGCTCATTTCCGCGATGCCACCGGGCATCATGCCCAGGGTCAGCGAGCGCAGGTCCAGCTGCGTCAGGGCGCTCAGGCCCAACGCTGCCAATGTCGCGATCAACATGGTCAGTGCCGTGCCGATCAGGGTTCGACCCATGAATGACGGCGCGCGGCGAAAGAACTGCCGGTTGAAGTGACAGCCCAGGCCGCTGCCAATCAACCATTGGCCGATCTGGCTACCGCCCTCGGGCAGGCCGATGTGCAAGTTCCCGCTGATGCTGACCACCGCACTCACCAGCAACGGGCCGAACAGCCACGGGTTGGGCTGGCGCAAGCGCTGCCAGACCCAGGCGAGCAGGGCGCCCGCCGGGAACAAGATCGCCAGCCAGCGCCAGTCGACGGTGGCCGGGTGCGTTAACGGCACCCCTTCGCCCAGCAAGTACTTGAAGGCGGCGGGTACGCAGAGCACCACCACCAGCACGCGAAGACTTTGCCCTGCCGCCACGCGACTGAGCACGGCGCCGTTGCGCGCGCCGAGATTGACCATTTCACCGGAACCGCCCGGCATGCTGGAGAAGAACGCGGTGGCGCGATCTTCACCGGTACGCCGCAGCAACCAGACCCCGACCACTGCCGACAGGCTGGTGACCAGGGCGCCAAAAAAGATCAGGCCAAAGTGGCTCATGACCTGCTCCATCACCACCGGGGTGAAGTGCAGGCCAATGCCGATGCCGACGATCCACTGGCCGCATTTGCGCCCGCCAGGGATCTCCGTCAATTGCCAGGGGGTCAGGCAGCGCACCAGGATGACCGCCAGTAACGAGCCGACCATCCAGGGCAGTGGCCAGCCGATCTGGCTGGCGAGGTAACCGCCCAGCAGACCGACCAGCGGGGTTCCCCACCAGGTGTTGAAAGACCGGTCAGACATCGGCGATGGCGCGCCTTGCCACCGAACGTTTACGCCAGATGCGCAGCAGCGGCACCAGCAACATGATCGCGGTCAGGATCCAGCACCCGAAGGTAATCGGGCTCGACCAGAGGATCTCCAGCGCACCGTTGGAAATCGACAGCGCACGACGCAGGTTCTGTTCCATCAAGCCGCCGAGGATGAAGCCCAGCAGGATCGGCGACAACGGGAAGTCGAGCTTGCGCAGGATGTAACCGAAGATGCCGATACCGATCATCAGGAACAGGTCGAAGGTGGTGGCGTGTACGGCATAGACGCCGATCGCAGTGATGATCGCGATCACCGGCACCAGCGCCCAGTTCGGCACGGCCAGGATACGGGTGAAGATACGGATCATCGGGATGTTGAGGATCACCAGCATGAAGTTGGCGACAAACAACGAGGCGATCAGGCCCCAGACGATGTCGGGTTGCTGCTGGAACAACAACGGGCCCGGGGTGATGTTGTACAGCGACAGCGCACCGATCATCACGGCCGTGGTGCCCGACCCTGGTACACCGAGCGTCAGCATCGGCACCATCGCACCACAGGCCGCGGCACCGATGGCCGTTTCCGGGGCGGCCAGACCACGCTTGTCGCCCTGGCCGAACTTGCCGTCGGCACCGGCAATGCGTTTCTCGGTCATATAGGCCACGGCACTGGCCAGCGTTGCGCCGGCACCCGGCAGTACGCCCATGATGAAACCCAGCACACCGCAACGAAGGTTGACCACGAACACCGAGGCCGCTTCCTTGGCGTTGAACATCATCCGGCCGGTGGCCTTCACGGCTTCCTGGCCATGGTGGGTCTTTTCCAGCAGCAACAGGATTTCGCTGATGGAGAACAGGCCCAGCACCAGCACCACGAACTGAATACCGTCGGTGAGGTGAATGTTGTCACCGGTGAAACGATAGACACCGCTGTTGGCATCGATGCCGACACAGGCCAGGAACAAACCGATCAGGGCAGAGATGAAGGTTTTCAGCGGTCGATCACCAGCCATGCCGCCCAGGCAGACAATCGCGAATACCATCAGTACGAAGTACTCCGCGGGTCCGAAGGCAATCGCCCATTTTGCCAGCAGCGGGGCGAACAGCACCATGCCGCAGATGGCGATGAAAGCGCCGATGAACGAACTCCATGCCGACAATGACAGCGCCACCCCGGCCATACCTTTGCGGGCCATGGGGTAGCCGTCGAGGGTAGTCATGACGGTGGAGGCTTCACCCGGAATGTTCAGCAGGATCGAACTTATCCGCCCGCCGTACTCACAGCCCAGGTACACCGCGGCCAACAGGATCAGGGCCGATTCCGGTGGCAGGCCGAGGGCAAAGGCGATCGGAATCAACAGCGCCACGCCGTTGATCGGACCCAGGCCTGGCAACAGGCCGACTACGGTGCCGATCAGGGTGCCGCTCAATGCGGTGACCAGGTTGTACGGCGTCAGTGCGACGCCGAAGCCCTGGCCAAGGTAGCTAAGGGTATCCATATCAGTTCTCCAGAACGTCGAGCAGGCCCAATGGCAGAGGTACGTCCATCACGCGGTCGAACAGCAGGTACAGGCCAAGGCTCATCAAACCGATGATTACCAGGCTCGGTAGCCAGCGGCCGCCATAGAGACGGGCCATCGGTACGCCGATCAGGATGCTGGACACAATGAATCCCAAGGGTTCGAAGGTGCCGGCGAACACCACCAGCAGGGCGATGCAGATGCCGATCTTGGTCAGGGTTTCGCGATCCAGCGGCGGTTCGTCTTCGCTGTGGATGATCGGGGTCGGGCGAAACGCCATGTACAGCAGGGCGATGCCCATCAGGGCCAGCAACAATAATGGGAAGGCTCTTGGGCCGACGGGTTCATAGGAGAACGCTGCCTGGTACGGCCAGGCCATCATGGCCAGGCCGATGCAGGCCACCAACAGCGTGGAGGCAAAAATACGTTGTAAGAGCATGACAAACTCCTGGGCCACACCCCGGATAGCGCAAGGGCATGGCCACGAGACAGAGAGGCGATTACTGAATCAGGCCGAACTCTTTGGCCAGCATCTTGTAGTCGGCGACCTGTTTCTTCACATAGGTGTCCAACTCCGGCCCGGTCATGGCGAACGGGAACAGTTCACGCTGGTCACGCAGCTTGGCGAAGTCTTCGGAGGCCAGCAGTTTGTCGAAGGCGTCTTTCCACCAGGCGTATTCGGCATCGCTGACTTTTGGCCCCAGGTAGAAGCCGCGAACCACCGGCCAGACGATGTCGTAGCCTTGCTCCTTGGCGGTCGGGATGTCCTTCATTTCCGGCTCGTCGAGACGCTCGTTGGCAAACACGGCCAGCAGGCGCATGTCACCGCTCTGGATGTGTGGCATGGAGTCGGAGATGTCGGTACTGCCGACCTGGATGTGGCCACCGAGCAGGGCGGTGGCGATTTCGCCGCCGCCTTCGAGTGCCACGTAGCGCAGGTCACGCGGGTTGATCCCGGCGGCCTTGGCGATCAAGGCGGTTTGCATCCAGTCCTGGCTGCCGACGGTGCCGCCGGAGCCGATCACCACTTTGCTCGGATCTTTCTTCAGGGCCTGAACCAGATCGTCGAGGGTTTTGTAAGGCGAGTCGCTTTTCACCGCGATGGCCCCGTAGCTGGTACCCACCGCTGCCAACCAGCGCACGGCGCTTTCATCGAAACGGCCGAACTTGCCTTGAGCCAGGTTCAGCAACGAACCGCTGGACCAGGCCACCAGAGTACCGGCGTCGGCCGGACGCTGGGCGACCACCGCGTTGTAGGCCACTGCGCCGACACCGCCGGGCATGTAGGTCACGCGCATCGGCTTGGTCAGCAGTTTCTCGTTCACCAGCGCGCTTTGCGCCAGTTTGCACGTCAGGTCAAAACCACCGCCCGGAGACGCCGGGGCGATGCATTCGGGACGCTTGGGTTCGCCCGATTCGGTGGCGAGCAGCGGGCCGGCGAACAGCAGGCAACTGGCGGTGAGTGCAACGTTACGCAGTGAGAAGTTCATCGATTGTCTCCACAGGAGTTGTTGTTGTGTTGGAGCTGTTGTGGGTTGAATCCATTACCAAAGGGCAACGCTATAGCTCACCAGCACCCGTACTTCATCAGCGTCGCGGGCGGAGTAGTTCGAGCGATAGGTGGCATTGCGCAGGCGCACGGCAACGTCCTTCAGGGCGCCACTTTGCACCACGTACTTGATCTCGGTGTTGCGTTCCCATTCCTGGCCGGTGTCACCGTTGTTGAGCTTGATGTTGTCACCGCTGATGTAGCGGCTCATGAAGCTCAGGCCGGGAACCCCCAGGCTGGCGAAGTCGTAGTCGTAACGGGCTTGCCAGGAGCGTTCTTCGGCACCGGCAAAGTCGTTGATCTGTACGAAGTTGACCAGGTAGGGGTCGGAACCGTCGACGTAGGGGAACGCGCTGTCGCCAGACATGTACTGGTAGCCGGCGCTGATTTTATGCCCGCTCAAGGCATAACTCACCAGGCCGTTGAGGGAGTTGTTGTCGATTTCACCGCCGCGTGCCTGTCCCGAGTCATCGCTGATGGCCAGCCGCAGGTCGGTGCCGAACGTGCCCGGTCCGAACGCTTGTGAGGCGACCAGGCCGAGGAAGTGCTGGTTGTAGACTTCGCCCAGTTGCGCGAAGTGGTAGCTGCCGGTGATCTTGTCGGTGAGCTTGTAGTCAACGCCACCGAAGTCGAAATGCGTGCCCGGTACGGTGCCGGCGAAGCGGCTGTTCTTGTTGTTGAGGGCAATGTCCTCGAAGTCGGTGCTGTCGCGGTCCTTGGCTTTTTCCAGACGCCCGCCGGTGAAGGTCAGGCGCTTGAACTCCTTGGAACTGAGCATGCCGCCTTCGAAGGTCTGCGGCAGGATGCGCCCGTCGTTGGCCTTGAGGATCGGCAGTTCCGGAATCAGGCTGCCGATCTTCAGTTCGGTGGCGGAGATTTTCATTTTGCCGGTCAGGCCGAGTTTCGAGTACTCGTCAGCGGCACGCCCGTCATCGTGGACCGGCAGCAAACCGGTACCGGTGCGGTCGGGGCTGGAATCGAGCTTGATCCCGAGCATGCCCAGCGCATCGACACCAAACCCCACGGCGCCATCGGTGTAGCCCGACTCGAGATTGAGCATGAAGCCCTGGGCCCACTCGTCACGTTTGGATTGCTGGGCGCTGGTTCCGCTGCGAAAGTCGCGGTTGAAGTACATGTTGCGGGTTTCCAGGGTCGCGCTGCTGTCTTCGAAGAAGGCAGCCTGGCTGACAGGCGAAAAGCCGGCGACGGCGGCGGCACTGGCCAGGGCGGTGGTACCAAGGCGGGAGAAGCGAGCAGGCGTAGAAGCCTGAGGCTGTGTAGACAGCATCGTGAAACACTCCATTTATTGTTCTTATTGGGGCGAAAACGCATCGAGGCGTTTTTCGTTCACTACTCTCAAAAATACGGCAGTCGAAACTGTCCGTGGTTGGACTCTAACGGGCGAACCTTTCGCTAACCTTTCAGAAGACTTTCACGGTTTTCGGGCTTCACAGCGGCGGATGCGGCTGTAAACTCCGCGCCAAAGAGTGGTGTCGACCATCCCCTGAATGAGGTAAGGATTCATGCGTGTTCTTCTCGTCGAAGACCATCTGCAGTTGGCCGAAAGTGTCGCCCAGGCGCTCAAGAGCACGGGGTTGACGGTGGATGTGCTGCACGACGGGGTGGCTGCGGACCTGGCCTTGAGCAGCGAAGACTATGCGGTGGCGATCCTCGATGTCGGCCTGCCGCGCATGGACGGTTTTGAAGTGCTGGCGCGGTTGCGCAGCCGGGGCAAGAACCTGCCGGTGCTGATGCTGACTGCTCGCAGCGACGTCAAGGATCGGGTCCACGGGCTCAACCTGGGGGCCGACGATTACCTGGCCAAACCGTTCGAGCTGACCGAGCTGGAAGCGCGAGTCAAGGCGCTGTTGCGCCGCAGCGTCCTGGGGGGCGAACGCCAGCAACGTTGCGGCGTACTGGTGTATGACCTGGACACGCGGCGATTCACCCTGGGCAATGAGTTGCTGACCCTGACCTCGCGCGAGCAGGCTGTGCTCGAGGCTTTGATTGCCCGTCCCGGCCGGGTGATGAGTAAGGAGCAACTGGCCGCCCAGGTGTTCGGGCTGGATGAAGAGGCCAGCCCCGATGCCATCGAAATCTATGTCCACCGATTGCGTAAAAAACTCGACGGCCATTTGGTGGTCATCGTGACCTTCAGAGGCTTGGGTTACCTGTTGGAAAGCCGCGATGCATAAGCCCAGGAGCCTGCGCTGGGGGTTGCTGTGGAACCTGGCGCTGTTGCTGGTGGTGCTGATGATCGCCAGCGGCTTGAGTGCTTACTGGAACGGTCGCGAAGCGGCCGACACGGCTTATGACCGAACCTTGCTGGCCTCGGCGCGCACTATCGCCGCCGGGCTTTCCCAGCGTGACGGCAGCCTCAGTGCCGATGTGCCTTATGTGGCGCTGGACACGTTTGCCTACGACAGCGCCGGGCGGATTTATTATCAGGTGAACGATATTCACCAGCAGCTGATTTCCGGCTACGAGAACCTGCCCGGACCGCCGCCCGGTACGCCGCGAACCGATGACTACCCGGCACTGGCACGCTTCTATAACGCCACCTACCTGGGGCAGAACGTGCGCGTGGTAAGCCTGCTCAAGGCGGTGACCGAGCCGAACATGAACGGCATGGCGGAAATCCGCGTGGCGGAAACCGATGAGGCACGGGTCAGCATGGCGCGCAGCCTGATGGCCGACACATTGCTGCGTCTGGGGATGCTGGCGGGCGGCGCGTTGTTGCTGGTGTGGTTCGCCGTCAGTGCCGCGTTGCGCCCGTTGGAGCGCTTGCGCACGGCGGTGGAGGAACGCCAGCCCGATGACCTTCGGCCGCTGCCGCTGGTGCAAGTGCAGCGCGAGTTGTGGCCATTGGTACGTGCCCTGAACCATTTCACCGAACGCCTGCGTGTGCAGTTCGAGCGCCAGGCGCAGTTCATCGCCGATGCGGCCCACGAACTGCGCACACCTTTGGCGGCACTCAAGGCACGCCTTGAGTTGGGGCTGCGGGCAAACGAACCGCACACCTGGCGCAGCACGCTGGAGGATGCCGCCCAAGGCACTGATCGCCTGACTCACCTGGCCAATCAGTTGTTGTCGCTGGCGCGGGTCGAGAACGGGGCACGGGCGATTGCCGAAGGTGGGGCGCAGATGCTCGACCTGAGTCAGTTGGCTCGCGAGCTGGGCATGGCCATGGCGCCGCTGGCCCATGCACGGGGTGTCGCGCTGGCGCTGGAGGCTGACGAACCAGTATGGCTGCGCGGCGAGCCGACGCTGTTGAACGAGTTGCTGAGCAACCTGGTGGATAACGCCCTGGCCCATACCCCGTCGGGCGGCAACGTGATTTTGCGCGTCAGCGCCCCGGCCATACTTGAGGTCGAGGACGACGGACCGGGGATTCCGCTGGAGGACCGTGGCCGGGTATTCGAGCGCTTTTACCGACGCAATCAACAGGTCGCCGGGTCGGGGCTTGGCTTGGCTATTGTCGGTGAAATCTGCCGGGCGCACCTGGCGCAAATCAGCCTGCATGACGGTGCGCAGGCCGGCTTGAAGGTGCGGGTCAGCTTTATCGCCGGGTAACGGTTGTGTGCCGGTTACCTGGGCAAGTAACCAAGCCCGGCCTGGGTCTGTCTGCCGAAAGACTTGAAACCCACTTCGCGAATCAGCCGTTAGAGCAACCGTTGCCCATTACGCTATAGCGCAAGATATGCCGTTTTCCGTTTGAGTCTTCATATTCCATGCGCGCCGGTACAACTTCGCAGACATTGGGAACTTCGCTCATGGAGATAACTTTGGCGATATCCAGGTCAGTGGAGTAAGTGTATTCCTCTACCGGGACCGAATGGCGGGCGACATCAGTCGGGACCTCGTCTGCCATGGCGGTTGCGCACAGACTGCCGAGGGCCAGAACCAATAAAGCTTTCATTTCAGATTTACCTTTCTAAGGTCGAGTGGGGTCACGCAGCCTTTGTGGGGCTGCGTGTGGAACTTGATTGCAGGGTGTTGGATTAACGGCCTTCGTGGGGGCTGTAACCTGGTTAATCACATTGCCTTGTTGGCAGGGCGGATTTTAGGCGCCTGGGTTACGCACATATAGGTGCGCTTTTGATAAAGACTGTTGGCATATTCTGTAACAATCAGAAAAACTTT
The DNA here is from genome assembly GCF_900187535.1 of Pseudomonas sp. Irchel s3a18. NCBI lineage: Bacteria > Pseudomonadati > Pseudomonadota > Gammaproteobacteria > Pseudomonadales > Pseudomonadaceae > Pseudomonas > Pseudomonas sp. Irchel s3a18. The sequence continues at coordinate 58,953 of NZ_FYDV01000022.1, forward strand.
CTCGTCAGCGGCGCGGGTGATGTGTGTGGGTAAAAACCGTGTGGCGCGTCGTTGCGTCCATCGGCAAGCCGGCTAGCCCGGGTGCTGGCGGTGAAACGGGACTGGCGTCCCAGCCCCGGTTTACAAGGGGTTTGCACATGCCTCGGTGTTTTGTAAGGGGGTTGTTACTACCATCGTCGAATGGTTCTATAAGCCCGCCTCGGGCTACAACCCAGGTCTACAAAAACAACTATTTCACCGAGGTAAGAAAGATGAGTGCGGCTTCTCTGTATCCCGTTCGTCCCGAGGTTGCGGCCAATACGCTGACTGATGAAGCGACCTACAAGGCCATGTACCAGCAGTCGGTCGTCAACCCGGACGGCTTCTGGCGCGAACAAGCCAAGCGCCTCGACTGGATCAAACCTTTCACCACGGTGAAGCAGACCTCTTTCGACGACCACCATGTCGACATCAAGTGGTTCGCCGATGGCACCCTGAACGTTTCCTACAACTGCCTGGACCGTCACCTCGCCGAGCGCGGCGATCAGGTCGCGATTATCTGGGAAGGCGATGATCCTTCCGAGAGTCGCAACATCACTTACCGTGAACTGCACGAGCAAGTCTGCAAGTTTGCCAACGCCCTGCGCGGCCAGGATGTGCATCGCGGCGACGTGGTGACCATCTACATGCCGATGATCCCGGAAGCCGTGGTCGCCATGCTGGCCTGTACCCGGATCGGCGCGATTCACTCGGTGGTGTTCGGTGGTTTCTCGCCTGAAGCCCTGGCAGGTCGCATCATCGACTGCCGGTCCAAAGTGGTCATTACCGCGGACGAAGGCTTGCGTGCCGGCAAGAAAATCCCCCTCAAGGCCAACGTCGACGATGCGCTGACCAATCCGGAAACCAGCAGCATTCAGAAAGTCATCGTGTGCAAACGCACCGGTGGCGACATCAAGTGGAACCAGCATCGCGACATCTGGTTCGAAGACCTGATGAAAGTGGCGGGCACCGTGTGTGCGCCGAAAGAGATGGGCGCCGAAGAAGCCCTGTTCATCCTCTACACCTCCGGCTCCACCGGCAAGCCCAAGGGCGTGCAGCACACCACCGGTGGCTATCTGCTCTACGCCGCGCTGACCCATGAGCGCGTGTTCGACTACCGTCCGGGTGAAATCTACTGGTGCACCGCCGACGTCGGCTGGGTCACCGGTCACACCTATATCGTCTACGGCCCGCTGGCCAATGGCGCGACCACCTTGCTGTTCGAAGGTGTGCCGAACTATCCGGACATCACCCGGGTGGCGAAGATCGTCGACAAGCACAAGGTCAACATCCTCTACACCGCACCGACCGCCATTCGCGCGATGATGGCCTCGGGCACGGCCGCTTGCGAAGGCGCCGACGGCAGCAGCTTGCGCCTGTTGGGCTCGGTGGGCGAGCCGATCAACCCGCAAGCCTGGGATTGGTACTACAAGAACGTCGGACAGTCCCGTTGCCCGATCGTCGACACCTGGTGGCAGACCGAAACCGGCGCCACCCTGATGAGCCCGCTGCCGGGGGCGCACGCACTCAAGCCAGGTTCCGCGGCGCGGCCGTTCTTCGGCGTGGTGCCGGCACTGGTGGACAACCTGGGCAACATCATCGAAGGGGCCGCTGAGGGTAACCTGGTGATTCTTGATTCGTGGCCGGGCCAGGCGCGTACGCTGTATGGCGACCACGACCGTTTCGTCGATACCTACTTCAAGACGTTCCGCGGCATGTACTTCACCGGCGACGGTGCTCGTCGCGATGAAGATGGCTACTGGTGGATCACCGGTCGCGTGGACGACGTACTCAACGTCTCTGGCCACCGCATGGGCACCGCCGAGATCGAAAGTGCGATGGTCGCTCACCCGAAGGTCGCCGAAGCGGCGGTGGTCGGTGTGCCGCATGACATCAAGGGGCAGGGCATCTACGTCTACGTCACCCTCAATGGCGGTGAAGAGCCGAATGAAGCGTTGCGCCTGGAACTGAAAAACTGGGTGCGCAAGGAGATCGGTCCGATTGCCTCGCCGGATGTCATCCAGTGGGCGCCGGGCCTGCCGAAAACCCGCTCCGGGAAAATCATGCGCCGTATCCTGCGCAAGATCGCCACCGCCGAGTACGAAGGCCTGGGGGATATCTCCACCCTGGCTGACCCGGGTGTGGTGCAGCACCTGATCGATACCCACAAGACCATGAACGTCGCGTAACGCTCGTTCCCGAGTCTGCGAACCCCGCCAGGCCTTGCGCTTGGCGGGGTTTTTTTATGGGGTGGGGCGCCGAAAGCTGTTCGCTAGCAAACTCGCTCATGCCGGGAGGTGTATAGCCCGTGTAGGCACGGACTTGTCAGGTGCCCGGATCTTGAGCGAATAAATATCGATTTGTGAGTCGGGCGTTTCCGAGCGTTACCCGTGGGTTGAAATGTGTCACTGCTCGCCTGATTTCGGGGTAATGGGAAACGCCAGGCCCCGTTTTAGTGCCCTTGCAGGCCGTGTGAAAAATAAGACATTACGCTGAGCTTGCCGGATTAGAAGGGTTTGCGAATAATAGGCCCGCTATTTGCAATATAGATCGGTTCAATGTCTTTTGCTCTTGCATAAACCTCAAGGGCTGTCAATGTGCTCGAACGGCTTTCTCGGTGCTTCTGTAATATGTTGTCGCATTGAAGAAATATCGGCCTCGGGCCTGTCGTTAGAATGCCGATCACTCGCTCGTCGTAGTCCGTGTTGAAGTCAGCGCGCGATTGCCGGGACGCAGCAGCTTTATTTCGTTTCACCCATTCGCATATTGGGCTGTTGCTCACTCTGCCGTTTTCGCCCTTTACCGATGGAGTCCAAAGATGAAGAAACTCGTGCTTCTTGGCGCCCTGGCACTGTCCGTGCTGTCTTTGCCAACGTTCGCCGATGAAAAGCCTCTGAAAATTGGTATCGAGGCGGCTTACCCTCCGTTCGCGTCCAAGGCGCCGGATGGCAGCATCGTTGGTTTCGACTACGACATCGGCAACGCCCTGTGCGAAGAGATGAAGGTCAAGTGCGTCTGGGTCGAGCAAGAGTTCGACGGTCTGATCCCGGCACTCAAGGTGCGCAAGATCGACGCGATCCTGTCTTCCATGTCGATCACTGAAGATCGCAAGAAGTCCGTGGACTTCACCAGCAAGTACTACAACACCCCGGCGCGCCTGGTCATGAAGGCCGGTACCCAGGTCAGCGATGGCCTGACCGAGCTCAAGGGCAAGAACATCGGTGTGCAGCGCGGCTCGATCCACGAGCGTTTCGCCCGTGAAGTCCTGGCGCCACTGGGGGCTGAAATCAAGCCTTACGGCTCGCAGAACGAAATCTACCTGGACGTGGCTGCCGGTCGCCTCGACGGCACCGTGGCAGACGCTACCCTGTTGAATGATGGCTTCCTGAAGACCGACTCCGGCAAAGGCTTCGCGTTCGTGGGCCCGGCATTCACCGACGTCAAGTACTTCGGTGACGGCGTAGGCATCGCGGTGCGCAAGGGCGACAAGGCTGATCTGGACAAGATCAACGCGGCCATCGCCGCCATTCGCGAGAACGGCAAGTACAAGCAAATCCAGGACAAGTACTTCGACTTCGACATTTACGGCAAGTAATACGTCGCAGCGATAAGTCCGAAATGGCGCAAGCAGCAGGGGCTCTGAGGTTTGCGCCATTTTTTCATCCCAACTTTCGAGGACCTGAAACATGTTGAAAGGCTACGGGGCTGTCATCCTCGATGGCGCATGGCTGACGCTTCAGCTCGCCTTGTCGTCCATGGTCTTGGCCATTGTTCTGGGTCTGATCGGGGTCGCGCTACGCCTGTCGCCGATACGCTGGCTGGCCTGGCTGGGCGACCTGTATTCCACGGTGATCCGCGGGATTCCCGATCTGGTGCTGATCCTGCTGATTTTCTACGGCGGCCAGGACCTGCTCAATCGTGTGGCGCCATTGCTCGGCTATGACGACTACATCGATCTGAATCCGCTGGCGGCCGGTATCGGCACCCTGGGCTTCATCTTTGGTGCGTACCTGTCGGAAACCTTCCGTGGAGCGTTCATGGCCATCCCCAAAGGCCAGGCCGAAGCCGGCATGGCGTACGGCATGAGCAGCTTCCAGGTGTTTTTCCGGGTATTGGTGCCACAGATGATTCGCCTGGCGATTCCCGGCTTTACCAATAACTGGCTGGTACTGACCAAGGCAACCGCGCTGATTTCGGTGGTCGGTCTGCAAGACATGATGTTCAAGGCCAAGCAGGCGGCGGATGCCACTCGCGAGCCTTTTACCTTCTTCCTCGCAGTGGCGGCAATGTACCTGGTGATCACCAGTGTCTCGTTGCTGGCATTGCGTCACCTTGAGAAGCGCTACTCGGTAGGCGTAAGGGCGGCTGATCTATGATCTTCGACTACAACGTCATTTTGGAGGCGCTGCCGCTCTACCTCGGTGGCCTGCTGACCACCCTGAAACTGCTCGCACTGTCGCTGTTTTTCGGCCTGCTGGCGGCGCTGCCGCTGGGGTTGATGCGTGTCTCCAAGCAGCCGATCGTCAACATGAGTGCCTGGCTCTTCACCTACGTGATTCGCGGTACGCCGATGCTGGTACAGCTGTTCCTGATCTACTACGGTCTGGCGCAGTTCGAAGCGGTGCGTGAGAGTATTTTCTGGCCATGGCTGTCCAGCGCGACGTTCTGTGCCTGCCTGGCGTTCGCCATCAATACCAGTGCCTACACGGCGGAAATCATTGCCGGCAGCCTGCGGGCCACGCCCAATGGTGAAATCGAAGCGGCCAAGGCCATGGGCATGTCGCGCATCAAGATGTACAAGCGCATCCTGCTGCCGTCGGCCCTGCGCCGGGCACTGCCGCAGTACAGCAACGAAGTGATCATGATGCTGCAGACCACCAGTCTGGCGTCCATCGTGACCCTGATCGACATCACCGGTGCCGCGCGTACCGTGAACGCTCAGTACTACTTGCCGTTCGAGGCCTACATCACCGCCGGTGTTTTCTACCTGTGCCTGACCTTCATTCTGGTGCGCCTGTTCAAGCTCGCCGAGCGTCGCTGGCTGGGCTACCTGGCTCCGCGGAAGCACTGATATGGAACGTATCGATCACGCTTTGACGTGGAGCCATCTGGGCAGCGAACGCCGGATTTCGGTGTTCCGCTTCGGCAGCGGCGAGCGCAAGGCCTATATCCAGGCCAGCCTGCACGCCGACGAATTGCCGGGGATGCGCACGGCCTGGGAGCTGAAAAAGCGCCTGACCGAACTGGAAGCGCAGGGCGCCCTGAAAGGTGTGATCGAACTGGTGCCGGTGGCCAACCCATTGGGGCTCGGGCAATTGCTGCAAGGCAATCATCAGGGGCGCTTCGAAGCCGGTAGCGGCAAGAATTTCAACCGCGATTTCGTTGAGCTGAGTGCTCCCGTGGCTGCCTTGCTGGAAGGGCGCCTGGGGGATGATGCTCACGCCAATGTGCAACTGATCCGTCAGGCCATGGGCGATGTGTTGGCCGCATTGCCACCGGCCAGCAGCCAGTTGCAGGGCATGCAGCGTGTGCTGCTCGCTCATGCGTGTACGGCGGATGTGGTGCTGGACCTGCATTGCGATGCCGAAGCGGCGTTGCATATGTACGCCTTGCCGCAACACTGGCCGCACTGGCGTTCGTTGGCCGCGCACCTGAATGTGCGGGTCGGTCTGCTGGCGGAAGACTCCGGTGGCAGCTCGTTTGACGAGGCCTGTTCGCTGCCGTGGTTACGTCTGTCCCGGCAGTTTCCCGATGCGCAGATTCCATTAGCCTGCCTGGCGACTACCCTCGAGTTGGGTGGTCAGGCTGATACCGGGCGCCCGACGGCCTGCGCACACGCCGAAGGCATTCTGGCGTTCCTGGCGGAGCAGGGGCTGATCAGTGGTGAATGGCCGAAGCCTTCCCATGAAGCCTGCGAAGGCCTGCCGTTCGACGGCACCGAATTGCTGTTTGCACCGCACCCCGGTGTGGTGAGTTTTTTGCGTCAACCTGGTGAGTGGGTCGAGGCCGGTGACGAGATTTTCGAGGTGATCGATCCTTTGGCTGATCGGGTCAGCACGGTATGTGCTGGTACGGCCGGTGTACTGTTTGCCGTTGAACGGCTGCGGTATGCCCAACCCGGTTTCTGGCTGGCCAAGGTGGCGGGGCGCGAAGCGCTGCGTCACGGGCGCTTGCTCAACGACTGACTGTTTTTGTGAGAACCGACAGCATGTACAAACTTGAAGTCCAAGACCTGCATAAGCGCTATGGCAGTCACGAAGTGCTCAAGGGCGTGTCCCTGAAAGCAGCGGCGGGCGATGTGATCAGCATCATCGGCTCCAGTGGCTCCGGCAAAAGTACCTTCCTGCGTTGCATCAACCTGCTTGAGCAACCCCACGCCGGCAAGATCCTGCTCAACAACGAAGAGCTCAAGCTGGTGGCGAACAAGGATGGCGCGCTGAAGGCGGCCGATCCCAAGCAGCTGCAACGCATGCGTTCGCGCCTGTCGATGGTGTTCCAGCATTTCAACCTGTGGTCGCACATGACCGCGCTGGAAAACATCATGGAAGCGCCGGTGCACGTACTCGGCATGTCCAAGGCTGAGGCTCGTGAAAAGGCCGAGATGTACCTGGCCAAGGTCGGCGTGTCCCATCGCAAGGACGCCTACCCTGGTCACATGTCCGGCGGTGAGCAGCAGCGTGTGGCGATCGCCCGTGCGCTGGCGATGGAGCCTGAGGTGATGCTGTTCGACGAGCCGACTTCGGCGCTGGACCCTGAGCTGGTCGGCGACGTGCTGAAAGTCATGCAGGCCCTGGCCCAGGAAGGCCGGACCATGGTGGTGGTGACCCACGAAATGGGCTTTGCCCGTGAAGTGTCGAACCAACTGGTGTTCCTGCACCAAGGCGTTGTCGAAGAAAGCGGCAACCCGCGTGAAGTGCTGGTCAATCCACAGTCCGAACGCTTGCAGCAATTCCTCTCGGGCAGCCTGAAGTAATCGCTCCCGTTATGCACCCAATTAGGTCATGCTGCGCACCGCGCGCCAGATGGTCTAATTTGGTTGCAGCCGCCTTCGGCTTTTAACACTGTTTTCGTTTCGGATTGCCCGCCATGACTGCCCATCGAATTGGTTTCCTGATTTGGCCCAGCACTAAAGCCTTGACGCTGGCGCTGGCCGAGGAGGCCTTGCGTGTTGCCCAGCGCGTGCATCCGGAAGTGGTTTACGAGTTGGTGTTCCTGCAGGCCGAGCCGCCGGCCGAAGGGGCCTGGCAGCTGCCCGGCGAGGCCTGGACCGGCAAGCTGGAAAATTTCCAGAAGGTGTTTCTGCTCGCCGATGAGCCGCCGACCGCATTGACCCCGGCCCTGAGCAGCGCGCTCAAGCAACTGGTGCGTGCCGGCTGTGTGATCGGTGGTCTGTCGGCCGGGGTGTATCCCCTGGCTCAGCTCGGATTGCTCGATGGTTACCGTGCAGCGGTGCATTGGCGTTGGCAGGATGATTTCGCCGAGCGTTTCCCCAAGGTCATTGCCACCAGTCATCTGTTCGATTGGGATCGTGATCGCCTGACGGCGTGCGGCGGCATGTCGGTGCTCGACCTGTTGCTGGCGGTGCTGGCCCGTGATCACGGTGCCGAGCTGGCCGGTGCGGTGTCCGAAGAACTGGTGGTCGAGCGCATTCGCGAAGGCGGGGAGCGTCAGCGCATTCCGTTGCAAAACCGCCTCGGCTCCAGCCATCCGAAGCTCACGCAAGCCGTGTTGCTGATGGAAGCCAACATCGAAGAGCCGCTCACTACCGACGAAATCGCCCAGCATGTGTGCGTGTCCCGTCGGCAGTTGGAGCGGATTTTCAAGCAGTACCTCAACCGTGTGCCGAGCCAGTACTACCTGGAGTTGCGCCTGAACAAGGCCCGGCAGATGTTGATGCAAACCAGCAAGTCGATCATTCAGATCGGCTTGTCCTGTGGCTTCTCTTCCGGGCCACATTTCTCCAGCGCCTACCGCAACTTCTTCGGCGCCACGCCGCGTGAAGACCGTAACCAGCGCCGCAGCAGCAGCCCATTCGAACTGTCATCGGTACCGTCGGAGCGCGGGTAACGGCGCAGGTCTTGATGACTTGGGGGGATGACTTTCCCCAAGGTGTCGCGGGTATGACAGGTGCAAAAAAGCGCTGTTGATGCCCAGATCAAGATGGAATGGCTTTTCAGCGCATCTCGCAGCAAAGGCTCGGCAAAGGTGCGGATATCCTAGAGGCGTTCGAACGCCTGATCGACTTGATTGGCGTTGAGCATTTTCAGTCTGGCGGACCTGCTGTCCTTCAGGCGTTTGTATCGTACTGATCCTTGAACGTTGAGAAGGCGCCAGGCAAACCCGTGATGAAAGATCGGGGTACGGTAGATGTTACGGGCGGACACACGGCTCGAAATCAAATCCCGGTAGCCCTGCCTCTAACCTGTGCGGCAGTTTAAACTGCGCCTTTGCGACGCTATTTGTCGCATTGCCGTAAACCCGGTCAAAAGCGGGTTTTGCGCTATAAGAAGTTGTCGCTTGGCGGCAAGGCCAAGCTCGAAACTGTCCTTACAATCCTCACCAAGCTCGCCAGTTTCAGGCGGGTGTTTCTCATCAGGAGACTCCGATGTCCGTTGAGCACGCTGCGGTACAACGCGCCGATTTCGATCAGGTAATGGTTCCCAACTACGCGCCTGCCGCCTTCATTCCTGTGCGTGGCGCCGGTTCCCGCGTTTGGGACCAGTCTGGTCGCGAGCTGATCGACTTCGCCGGCGGGATTGCCGTTAACGTATTGGGCCACGCGCATCCGGCGTTGGTCGGTGCCTTGACCGAGCAGGCGAACAAGCTGTGGCACGTGTCCAACGTATTCACCAATGAGCCGGCCCTGCGCCTGGCCCATAAGCTGATCGACGCGACCTTCGCCGAGCGTGTGTTCTTCTGCAACTCCGGGGCTGAAGCCAACGAGGCCGCGTTCAAGCTGGCCCGTCGCGTGGCCCATGATCGTTTCGGTAGCGAGAAGTACGAAATCATCGCCGCGCTCAACAGCTTCCACGGCCGTACCCTGTTCACTGTCAACGTTGGTGGCCAGTCGAAGTACTCCGATGGTTTCGGTCCGAAGATCACCGGTATCACCCATGTGCGGTACAACGATCTGGCCGCGCTCAAAGCTGCTATTTCCGACAAGACCTGCGCCGTGGTGCTGGAGCCGATCCAGGGCGAAGGCGGTGTATTGCCGGCCGAGCTGGCTTACCTGCAAGGCGCTCGTGAACTGTGCACCGCGCACAACGCGCTGCTGGTGTTCGACGAAGTGCAAACCGGCATGGGCCGCAGCGGCAAACTGTTCGCCTACCAGCATTACGGCGTGACGCCGGACATCCTGACCAGCGCCAAGAGCCTGGGCGGCGGTTTCCCGATCGCGGCCATGCTGACCACCGAAGACCTGTCCAAGCACCTGGTCGTCGGCACCCACGGCACCACCTACGGCGGCAACCCGCTGGCGTGTGCGGTTGCTGAAGCGGTGATCGACGTGATCAACACCCCTGAGGTGCTCAATGGCGTCAACGCCAAGCACGACAAGTTCAAGGCCCGCCTGCAGCAGATCGGTGAGCAGTACGGCCTGTTCACTCAGGTGCGTGGCCTGGGCCTGCTGTTGGGTTGCGTGCTGAACGATGCCTGGAAAGGTCGTGCCAAGGACATCTTCAACGCCGCCGAGAAAGAAGGCTTGATGATTCTGCAAGCCGGTCCTGACGTGATTCGCTTCGCGCCAAGCCTGGTGGTGGAAGACGACGACATCGAGCAAGGTCTGGACCGCTTCGAGCGTGCCGTGGCCAAGCTGACTCAAGCCTGATTCGGGCTGCGTGACTGCTCGGCGCCTATGCTTAGGGATGGGCGTCGAGACACATTTTCTGTGCCGGGCCTGCCCGGTATTTTTTTCCGTCGACCGATCGGATCGACCTGTTCTTGATTAAGGAGTGACACCATGCTGGTGATGCGCCCTGCGCAAATGGCTGATCTGGGCGAGGTACAGCGTCTGGCTGCGGACAGCCCGATTGGTGTCACGTCCTTGCCGGACGACGTTGAACGCCTGAGCGACAAGATCGCCGCAAGCGAAGCATCGTTTGCCGCCGAAGTCAGTTTCAACGGTGAGGAAAGCTATTTCTTCGTGCTGGAGGACACCGCCACCGGCAAATTGGTGGGCTGCTCGGCCATCGTGGCCTCGGCCGGTTATTCCGAGCCGTTCTACAGCTTCCGTAATGAAACCTTCGTGCACGCCTCCCGCGAGCTGAAGATCCACAACAAGATCCACGTGCTCTCCCAGTGCCATGACCTGACCGGCAATAGCCTGCTGACCAGCTTCTACGTGCTGCCGGAGCTGGTGGGTTCGGCCTGGTCGGAACTCAACTCCCGCGGTCGTTTGTTGTTCGTCGCCAGCCATCCTGAGCGCTTTGCCGACTCGGTGGTGACCGAGATCGTTGGGTATAGCGACGAGCATGGCGACTCGCCGTTCTGGGATGCCATCGGTCGCAACTTCTTCGACCTCAACTACGCCGAGGCCGAACGTCTGTGCGGGCTCAAGAGCCGGACCTTCCTGGCCGAGCTGATGCCGCATTACCCGATCTACGTGCCGCTGCTGCCGGATTCCGCCCAGGAGGCGATGGGCCAGGTGCATCCACGGGCGCAGATCACCTTCGACATCCTGATGCGTGAAGGCTTCGAAACCGATCACTACATCGACATCTTCGACGGTGGCCCGACCCTGCATGCGCGCGTCTCGGGCATCCGCTCGATTGCCCAGAGCCGTGTGGTGCCGGTGAAGATTGGCGAACCGGTCAAGGGTGCCGGTCGTCAGTACCTGGTGGCCAATGCCCAGTTGCAGGATTACCGCGCCGTCATGCTTGAGCTGGACTATGCGCCGGGCAAGCCCGTGACCCTGGATCTGGAAGCCGCCGAAGCCCTGGGTGTCGGTGAAGGTGCCAGCGTGCGCCTGGTAGCGGTTTAACGCCTGCTGCCCTGCCTGGAAAGAGTCCTGGAAAACAGCGAGTTTCACGGGTGGCCGTTACCGGCTGCCCGTTTGAGGAGATAGCATGATCGTTCGTCCCGTACGCAGCAGCGATTTACCCGCTCTGATCGACCTGGCCCGCAGCACCGGCACCGGCCTGACTACTTTGCCGGCCAACGAAGAGCGCCTGGCGCATCGGGTTGGCTGGGCGGAAAAGACTTTCCGTGGTGAAGCGGAGCGCGGTGACGCGGACTACCTGTTCGTGCTCGAAGACGACGACGGCCGCGTGGTGGGGATCTCCGCCATTGCTGGTGCCGTCGGTCTGCGTGAGCCCTGGTACAACTTTCGGGTCGGCCTGACCGTCAGCGCGTCGCAAGAGTTGAACATTTACCGCGAAATCCCGACGCTGTTCCTGGCCAACGACCTGACCGGTAATTCCGAGTTGTGTTCGTTGTTCCTGCACGCCGATTACCGCACCGGCCTGAACGGGCGCATGCTGGCCAAGGCGCGCATGCTGTTCATCGCCGAGTTCCCACAGCTGTTCGGCAACAAGATCATTGCCGAGATGCGTGGTGTGTCCGATGCCGCGGGCCGTTCGCCGTTCTGGGAAAGCCTGGGTCGGCACTTCTTCAAGATGGAATTCAGCCAGGCCGACTACCTGACCGGCGTGGGCAACAAGGCCTTCATCGCCGAACTGATGCCGAAATTCCCGCTGTACACCTGCTTTCTCTCCGAGGACGCACGCCGCGTGATTGGCCAGGTCCACCCGGACACCGAGCCGGCGCTGGCCATGCTCAAGAGCGAAGGCTTCAGCTACCAGGGTTATGTCGACATCTTCGACGCAGGCCCGGCCGTGGAGTGCGAAACCGGCAAGATTCGTGCGGTGCGCGACAGCCAGGCGCTGGTGCTGGCCATCGGTACCCCCGGTGATGACGCCACCCCATTCCTGATGCATAACCGCAAGCGCGAAGACTGCCGGATCACCGCCGCGCCAGCGCGCTTGGCGGCCGGTACCCTGGTGGTCGATCCGCTGACCGCCAAACGTCTTCAACTCAACGCCGGCGACCAGGTGCGTGCCGTGCCGTTGTCTGCTGCCCGGGAGTCGAAATAATGAATTCGCTATACATCGCAGGTGAGTGGCTGGCCGGTCAGGGCGATGCCTTCGAATCGCTGAACCCGGTGACCCAGCAAGTGCTGTGGTCGGGGCAGGGCGCCAGCGCCGCTCAGGTTGAAAGCGCCGTGCAAGCTGCGCGTCAAGCGTTCCCGGCGTGGGCCAGGCGTACCTTACAAGAGCGTATCGACGTGCTGGAGGCCTTTGCCGCGAGCCTGAAGAACCACGCGGACGAACTGGCCCACTGCATCGGCGAAGAAACCGGTAAACCACTGTGGGAAGCGGCGACGGAAGTGACCAGCATGGTCAACAAGATCGCCATTTCGGTGCAGAGCTACCGTGAGCGGACCGGCGAGAAGAGCGGCCCACTGGGCGATGCCACGGCAGTGCTGCGCCACAAGCCCCATGGCGTGGTCGCGGTGTTCGGGCCTTACAACTTCCCCGGTCACCTGCCTAACGGTCACATCGTGCCCGCGTTGCTGGCGGGTAACAGCGTGCTGTTCAAACCCAGCGAGCTGACACCGAAAGTCGCCGAACTGACGGTCAAGTGCTGGATCGAAGCCGGCCTGCCGGCAGGCGTCCTGAACCTGCTGCAGGGCGCCCGTGAAACCGGGATCGCGCTGGCCGCCAATCCGGGGATAGACGGCCTGTTCTTCACCGGCTCCAGCCGCACCGGCAATCATCTGCATGCGCAGTTCTCCGGTCGTCCGGACAAGATCCTGGCGCTGGAAATGGGCGGCAACAATCCGCTGGTGGTCGATCAGGTGGCTGACCTCGATGCTGCGGTGTACACCATCATCCAGTCCGCGTTCATTTCCGCCGGTCAACGCTGCACCTGTGCTCGTCGCCTGCTGGTCCCGCAAGGTGCATGGGGCGACACGCTGCTGGAGCGCCTGGTGGCGGTCAGCGCAACGATTGAAGTCGGCGCGTTCGATCAGCAACCGGCACCGTTCATGGGCTCGGTGGTTTCGCTGGCAGCGGCCAAGGCACTGATGGATGCGCAAGCGCACCTGCTGGCCAATGGCGCTGTCACGTTGCTGGCAATGACTCAGCCGCAGGCGAATGCCGCCTTGCTGACGCCAGGTATCGTGGATGTGACCGCGGTGGCGGAGCGTCCTGATGAAGAGCTGTTCGGTCCGCTGCTGCAAGTGATTCGCTACGCTGATTTCGAGGCGGCGATTGCCGAGGCCAACGACACCCAATACGGCCTGGCCGCAGGCTTGCTGTCGGATTCCGAAGCGCGTTACCAGCAGTTCTGGCTGGAAAGCCGTGCCGGCATCGTCAACTGGAACAAGCAGCTGACAGGTGCTGCCAGCAGCGCGCCATTCGGTGGCGTGGGTGCTTCGGGCAACCATCGCGCCAGCGCTTACTATGCAGCGGACTATTGCGCGTACCCGGTGGCCTCGCTGGAAACGCCGAGCCTGACGTTGCCGAGCGCGCTGACCCCTGGCGTGCGGATGTCGTAAGACCGCATCGCGACTCGGTGTTGAAGAACAGTTACTGATGCCTATAAAAAACAGATTCGTGGAGCCTCGCTGATGAAATCCTGTGAAGTCAATTTTGACGGTCTAGTGGGGCCGACCCATAACTACGGCGGTCTGTCCTACGGTAACGTTGCGTCCCAGAGCAACAGCCAGCAATCTTCCAATCCCAAGGAAGCGGCGCTGCAAGGCCTGGCGAAAATGAAAGCGCTGATGGACATGGGCTTTGTCCAGGGCGTGCTCGCGCCTCAGGAGCGTCCGGATGTCGGCGCTCTGCGTAACCTGGGTTTCAGCGGTACCGACGCACAGGTGATCGAGCAGGCGGCCAAGCAGGCGATGCCGTTGCTGGTTGCCAGTTGCTCGGCGTCGAGCATGTGGGTGGCCAACGCCGCGACGGTCAGCCCAAGTGCCGACACTGCCGATGGTCGTGTGCACTTCACTGCCGCCAACCTCAACTGCAAATACCACCGCAGCATCGAACACCCGACCACCAGCCGTGTGCTGGGGGCGATGTTCGCTGACCAGAAGCATTTCGCTCACCACGCCGCCCTGCCGGCGGTGGCTCAGTTCGGTGACGAAGGCGCGGCCAACCACACGCGTTTCTGCCGTGATTACGGCGAAGCCGGTGTCGAGTTCTTCGTGTTCGGTCGCAGTGCGTTCGATACCCGTTATCCAGCGCCGCAGAAGTACCCGGCCCGTCAGACCCTGGAAGCATCGCAAGCGGTGGCCCGCTTGCACGGCCTGAGCGATGACGGTGTGGTCTATGCCCAGCAGAATCCATCGGTCATCGACCAGGGCGTGTTCCACAACGACGTGATTGCCGTGGGTAACGGTGAGGCGCTGTTCTATCACGAGGACGCGTTCCTCGATACCGAGCAGATGCTGGCCGAGCTGTCGACCAAGCTCGCCAAACGGGGCGGTCAGTTCAAGGCAATCTGCGTGCCGCGCTCGCAAGTGTCGGTCGAAGACGCCGTACGCTCCTACCTGTTCAACAGTCAGTTGTTGTCGCGCGCCGATGGTTCGATGCTGTTGATCGTGCCGCAGGAGTGCCAGAACAACGAGCGCGTCTGGCAGTACCTGCAGACCCTGACCAGCTCCGGCGGCCTGATCCGCGAGGTGAAGGTGTTCGACCTCAAGCAGAGCATGCAGAACGGCGGCGGGCCGGCGTGCCTGCGACTGCGTGTCGCGCTCAACGAAACCGAGCTGGCGGCGGTCAACCCAGGGGTTATCATGACGGCGCCGTTGTACGGCTCGCTGACCCAATGGGTCGAAAAGCACTACCGTGACCGCATGACCGAAAACGATCTGGCGGACCCACAATTGTTGCTTGAGTGCCGGACGGCACTGGATGAACTGACGCAAATCCTTAAACTGGGCGCGGTTTATCCATTCCAGATCAATTGAAAGCCCGTGCCCTGCTCCCAACGAGCAGGGCGCGCCGCTATATCTCCAGATGAGAGCGTAAACATGAGCGATACCCTGAAGCTGATCCTTGAAGACACCGACGGCACTCAACTGGAAACTTCCTGCACCCGCGTGGCGGTGATGTGGCAAGGCAAGGAACTGTGGATTCAGCACGATGGCCGTGGCCAGTTGCTGATCGGCGTTGATGTCGAAGAAGGCGATGCTGAATACGCCAACCTGCTGCTTCGCCCATTGGCGACTAATCTGGTAAGTCTGCAACTGGAGATGGAACCGGCTGAAATCGGCGACGAAGACCACGTGCACGGTCCGGATTGCAACCACGATCACTAAGGAATTGGCTCTATGCTCGCCCTCGGCAAACTGCTTGAACTGACCCTCGCCGGCCGTGAACCGGCGGAGAAAACTCAACTGACTGTCGAAGGCGTGCGGATGCGCTGGCTGAGTGAAGGTGCGCTGGAAGTCCGCCCACCCCAAGCGCGTGACAATGGCCTGGACCTGCTGTTGTCGGCCGGTATCCACGGCAATGAGACAGCGCCGATCGAATTGCTCGATCGCCTGTTGCACGACATCGCCCGCGGTGACTTGAAGCCGTGTGCACGTATTCTGTTCCTGTTCGGTAATCCCGAGGCCATGCGCCGCGGCGAGCGTTTTATCGAGCAGGATGTCAACCGGCTGTTCAACGGCCGTCACGAACTCAGCAGTGGCTACGAAGCGCTGCGCGCCTGTGAGCTGGAGCGCCTGGCGGCGAGTTTTTTCAACCTGCCGGACCGCGCCCGTTTGCACTACGACCTGCACACCGCGATTCGCGGCTCGAAGATCGAACAGTTTGCGTTGTACCCCTGGAAAGAGGGGCGCCAGCATTCCCGCCGGGAACTGGCCCGTCTGCGTGCAGCCGGGATGGAAGCGGTGTTGTTGCAGAACAAGCCGTCCATCGTGTTCAGCTCGTACACCTACGACAAGCTGGATGCCGAATCCTTCACCCTGGAGTTGGGCAAGGCCCGGCCGTTCGGCCAGAACGAAGGGGTCAACGTTTCGCGCCTTGAAACCCGCCTGAAGCAGATCATCGAAGGCACTGAGCCGCCGATGGCGCAGGAAGGCCTGGAGGGTTTGCAGCTGTTCAGCGTGGCACGGGAAGTCATCAAGCACAGCGACAGCTTCCAGCTGAACTTGCCAGCGGACATCGAGAATTTTTCGGAGTTGGACGTGGGCTATGTACTGGCGGAAGACATTGCCAATACCCGCTGGGTCATCGAAGAGCAGGGCGCCCGGATCATTTTCCCCAACCCCAAGGTGAAGAACGGTCTGCGCGCCGGCATCCTGATCGTGCCGACTGGCGACGAAAGCCTCGTCTGAGCCAAACATAGATCAAATGTGGGAGCGGGCCGGGCGGCGTTCCGCAAGCACGCTCCCACAAGTGTTGTGTTTAGACGGCTAGCGCGTGTGGCTCGCTACGATGCAGGGTACGCATCTTGTGCAGCGTATCGGCGCAGGTCTTCGCCGCTTCCTGGCCCTTGTGCACAAAGTGCTCAAAGAAGAACTTCTGGTGTTCTTCGCCGGCATGGAAGTGATGCGGGGTCAGCACCACCGAGAACACCGGGACTTCGGTTTCCAGCTGAACCTGCATCAGGCCGCTGATCACCGACTGGGCGACGAACTCGTGGCGGTAGATACCGCCGTCAACCACCAGGCCTGCCGCGACGATGCCGGCATAGCGGCCGGACTTGGCCAGCAGCTTGGCATGCAGCGGGATTTCGAAGGCGCCGCCGACTTCAAAAAAGTCGATGTCCGATGCCAGATAGCCCTGAGCGATCATCTCGCTGACGAAGCCCGTGCGGCTTTGGTCAACGATTTCCTTGTGCCAGCATGCCTGGATGAACGCTACGCGCTCGCCTTGATGGTTTTTGCTCTTGCTATCGATTGCGGTGGGTTGCATCTGTTCTGACTCCTGTTTGAGTAAAAAACAGGGCGATATGAATCGAAGGGGATTTGAGGGTGCGTGCAGGTCGAACGTGCAGTGACTGCGCGTTGCCATGGACGGCCCTTTGGTGCCAATCCCGTTCTCTCTTCATCCGGACTATGACCGTCGGCCCCGGGATCACACCGGGTCTGCTGACCTTGTTGTCACTCACGGCCCAAAGCCTGAGTGACATCAAGCGCTCGCGGGCTATACGCATTGCGCGCAATTACCGCCGGTGGGGAGTTGCACCCCGCCCTGAGAACGTTTTGCCGACAGTTTTTCTGGCGGCGAAGCGTTTTTAACACATATTGCGGGGCTGCGCATCGCTGCTTTCTGATGATATACATCAGTTTTTCCGTTGGCCTGAACCGCCTTTTCCTGCGCCCAGCCTTGATTAATCGAGGGGGTGGCCGCAGTAAACCCTCATCTGGGCAATCTTCTTTATCAGCAGCGACGCGAGCGTCCTATTCCGAGGCCTGATTCATGAGTGTTATTGATCTTCGCAGCGACACTGTCACCCAACCGACCGCAGGGATGCTCAAGGCAATGGCCACGGCAGCCACCGGCGACGACGTCTATGGTGAGGATCCGACGGTCAATCGCCTGGAAGCCGAACTGGCCGGTCGACTGGGGTTTGCCGCCGCGTTGTTCGTGCCCACGGGCACCATGAGCAACCTGTTGGGCTTGATGGCCCATTGCGAACGTGGCGATGAGTACATCGTCGGCCAGCAGGCGCACACCTATAAGTACGAAGGCGGTGGTGCGGCGGTGCTGGGGTCGATCCAGCCGCAACCGCTGGAGGTGCAGGCCGATGGCTCGCTGGACCTGGATCAGGTCGCGGCGGCCATCAAGCCGGATGATTTTCACTTCGCCCGGACCCGCCTGCTGGCGCTGGAAAACACCATGCAGGGCAAGGTGTTGCCGTTGCAGTATCTGGAGCGGGCGCGAAGCTTTACCCGTGAACAGGGGCTGTTGCTGCACCTGGATGGTGCCCGGCTGTACAACGCAGCGGTCAAGCTGGGAGTTGATGCCCGGGAAATCACTCGGCACTTCGACTCGGTGTCCGTGTGCCTGTCCAAAGGTCTGGGCGCCCCGGTGGGGTCGGTGTTGTGCGGTTCGGTCGAGATGATCGGCAAGGCCCGGCGCTTGCGCAAGATGGTCGGCGGCGGCATGCGTCAGGCCGGCATTCTGGCGGCTGCGGGCTTGTATGCGCTCGATCACCATGTGCAACGCCTGGCCGATGACCATGCCAACGCGCAGTTTCTGGCCGAGGGCCTGCGTGCGGCCGGTTACGACGTCGAGCCGGTACAGACCAATATGGTTTACGTGCAGATGGGCGATAAAGCCGACGCGATCAAGGCTTTTGCCAGCGAGCGCGGGGTAAAGCTCAGTGCGGCGCCACGGTTGCGGATGGTCACCCACATGGATGTGAGTCGGGCGCAGGTCGAGCAGGTGATCGCGACATTCGTCGAGTTTTCCGGTAAATGACAATGCTGGCCGTCCAATTGACGGTTTCTATCGTATAAACACGCTGTACCGCGCGCGCAGGGCCGATATAATGCGGCCCTTTGCCGTCGCTTCGTCCGTTGACGAAACGCACAGGCCTTTGGCCGCAGCCTCCGTGGAAGAACCTAATGAAAAGCGCAGAAATCCGTGAAGCCTTCCTTCGCTTCTTCGAAGAGCAAGGCCACACCCGTGTAGCCTCCAGCTCTTTGATTCCGGGCAACGACCCAACCCTGCTGTTCACTAACGCGGGGATGAACCAGTTCAAGGACTGCTTCCTGGGCCAGGAAAAGCGCGCGTATACCCGCGCCACCAGCAGCCAGAAGTGCGTACGCGCCGGCGGCAAGAACAGCGACCTGGAAAACGTCGGTTATACCGCTCGTCACCACACCTTTTTCGAAATGCTGGGCAACTTCAGCTTCGGCGATTACTTCAAGCGTGATGCCATCACCTACGCCTGGACCTTCCTGACCGGCGTGCTGATGCTGCCAAAGGAAAAGCTCTGGGTGACCGTCTACGCCTCCGATGACGAGGCCTATGACATCTGGACCCAGGACATCGGCGTCCCGGTCGAGCGCATGATCCGCATCGGCGACAACAAGGGTGCGCCTTACGCCTCCGATAACTTCTGGACCATGGGCGATACCGGCCCGTGCGGTCCTTGCACCGAGATCTTCTACGATCACGGCGCCGATATCTGGGGTGGCCCACCGGGCTCGCCGGAAGAAGACGGCGACCGTTACATTGAGATCTGGAACAACGTGTTCATGCAGTTCAACCGCACCGCCGATGGCGTGTTGCATCCATTGCCAGCCCCGTCGGTCGACACCGGCATGGGCCTGGAGCGGATCAGCGCGGTGATGCAGCACGTGCACTCGAACTATGAGATCGACCTGTTCAAGAACCTGCTGAGCGCTTCGGCCAAGGCTATCGGTTGCAGCAATGACGACCAGTCTTCGCTCAAGGTCGTTTCCGACCACATCCGTTCGTGCGGTTTCCTGATCGCCGACGGCGTGCTGCCGTCCAACGAAGGTCGTGGCTATGTCCTGCGCCGGATCATCCGTCGTGCGTGCCGTCACGGTAACAAGCTGGGTGCGACCGGCAGCTTCTTCCACAAGATCGTCGCGGCCCTGGTGGCCGAGATGGGCGAAGCCTTCCCGGAACTCAAGCAGCAGCAGGCCAACATCGAGCGTGTGCTCAAGGCCGAGGAAGAGCAGTTCTCCAAGACCCTGGAGCACGGCCTGAAGATCCTCGAGCAGGACCTGGCTGAACTCAAGGGCACCGTGGTGCCGGGCGACGTGGTGTTCAAGTTGTACGACACCTACGGTTTCCCGATGGACCTGACCGCCGACATCGCCCGTGAGCGTGAGCTGACCATCGACGAGGAAGGTTTCGAGCGCGAGATGGAAGCCCAGCGCGTGCGTGCCCGTTCGGCCAGTTCGTTCGGCCTGGACTACAACACCCTGGTCAAGGTTGACGTGGCCACCGAGTTCACCGGCTACACCGATACCCGTGGTTTGGCAAAAATCGTTGCGCTGTATAAAGATGGCCAGTCGGTCGACGTATTGAGCGAAGGCGATGAGGGCGTGATCGTTCTCGACAAGACGCCGTTCTACGCCGAGTCCGGTGGCCAGGTCGGTGATTGCGGTTACCTGCAGGCGGGCAGCGCGCGTTTCGACGTGCGTGACACCACCAAGACCGGCGGCGCCTTCCTGCACCACGGTATCCTGGATTCGGGCAGCCTGGTCGTCGGTGCGCCGGTCGAGACCCACGTTGACGCCGAGGTGCGTCACGCCACGTCGTTGAACCACTCCGCGACTCACTTGCTGCACGCCGCATTGCGTCAGGTGCTGGGCGATCACGTTCAGCAGAAAGGCTCGTTGGTCGACAGTCAGCGCCTGCGCTTTGACTTCAGCCACTTCGAAGCCATCAAGCCTGAGCAGATCAAGGCGCTGGAAGAAATCGTCAACGCCGAGATTCGCCGGAACTCCGAGGTCGAAACCGAAGAGACCGACATCGAAACCGCCAAACGCAAGGGCGCCATGGCGCTGTTCGGCGAGAAGTACGGCGACGACGTGCGGGTACTGAGCATGGGCGGCGACTTCTCCGTTGAACTGTGTGGTGGTATCCACGCCAACCGTACCGGCGACATCGGCCTGCTGAAAATCATCAGCGAAGGCGGTGTGGCGTCCGGCGTGCGCCGTATCGAAGCACTCACCGGTGCCGCGGCGCTGGCTTACCTGAACGCTGCGCAAGAGCAGCTCAAGGAAGCGGCCAACCTGGTCAAGGGTAGCCCTGACAACCTGATCGACAAGCTGTCGGCTGTGCTTGAGCGCAACCGTATGCTGGAGAAGCAACTCGAGCAGTTGCAAGCCAAGGCCGCCAGCGCGGCGGGTGACGACCTGTCGGCTTCTGCCCTGGACGTCAAAGGCGTGAAAGTACTGGCCGTGCGTCTGGACGGTCAGGATGGCAAGGCGCTGCTGGCGCTGGTCGATCAACTGAAAAACAAACTCGGCCGCGCAGTGATCCTGCTCGGCAGTGTCCATGAGGAAAAGGTCGTGCTGGTTGCCGGTGTGACCAAAGACCTGACTGGCCAACTCAAAGCCGGTGATTTGATGAAGCAAGCCGCTGCGGCAGTGGGCGGGAAGGGCGGTGGTCGTCCGGACATGGCGCAAGGCGGTGGTACTGACGCTGGCGCACTGGACGCGGCCTTGGCCCTGACTGTTCCATTTGTAGAGCAGGGTTTATAAGGCAGAGTGCCTGGCCCGCAGTCTAGTGGTGGGTCAGGCAGCTGTTTGAGTGATTATTGGGCGCCCTTCATGGGCAGAGGCGGCTTTGAAATGGCTTTGATCGTACAGAAATTTGGAGGCACCTCGGTCGGCACTGTCGAGAGAATCGAGCAGGTCGCCGACAAGGTTAAGAAATTCCGCGATGCCGGCGATGACCTGGTGGTTGTGCTGTCTGCAATGAGCGGCGAAACCAACCGTCTGATCGATCTGGCCAAGCAAATCAGTGGTGAGGATCAACCGGTTCCCCGTGAGCTGGACGTTATCGTCTCCACCGGTGAGCAGGTGACGATTGCACTGCTGGCCATGGCGCTGATCAAGCGTGGCATTCCTGCGGTGTCCTACACCGGTAACCAGGTGCGGATTCTGACGGACAGTGCGCACAATAAAGCGCGTATCTTGCAGATTGATGACCAGAAGATTCGCGGTGACCTGAAGGCGGGTCGCGTGGTTGTAGTCGCCGGTTTCCAGGGCGTCGACGAGCACGGCAACATCACCACCCTGGGGCGTGGCGGTTCCGACACCACCGGCGTGGCACTGGCAGCAGCCCTGAAAGCTGATGAATGTCAGATCTATACCGACGTCGATGGTGTATATACCACTGACCCGCGTGTTGTGTCCGTGGCCCAGCGCCTGGACAAGATTACCTTCGAAGAGATGCTGGAAATGGCCAGCCTCGGTTCCAAGGTGCTGCAGATCCGTGCGGTCGAGTTCGCCGGCAAGTACAACGTTCCGCTGCGCGTACTGCACAGCTTCAAGGAGGGTCCGGGCACCCTCATTACTATCGATGAAGAGGAAACCATGGAACAGCCGATCATTTCCGGCATCGCTTTCAATCGCGATGAAGCCAAGCTGACCATCCGTGGCGTGCCAGACACCCCGGGCGTGGCCTTCAAGATTCTCGGCCCTATCAGCGCCGCGAATATCGAAGTCGACATGATCGTGCAGAACGTTGCGCACGATAACACCACGGACTTCACCTTCACCGTACACCGCAACGACTACCAGGCGGCCCAGGCCGTGCTGGAGAACACGGCTCGCGAGATCGGTGCCCGTGAAGTGGTGGGTGATACCAAGATCGCCAAGGTATCGATCGTTGGCGTTGGCATGCGTTCTCACGCAGGCGTCGCCAGCCGCATGTTCGAAGCCCTGGCCAAGGAAACCATCAACATCCAGATGATTTCCACCTCGGAGATCAAGGTCTCGGTCGTGATCGAAGAGAAGTATCTGGAGCTGGCTGTGCGCGCGCTGCACACAGCCTTCGAACTGGACGCACCGGCCCCACAGGGCGAGTGATGCGTTGCCCGGAGGGCGCGGCCTGACCGCGCCCTTTATTTTTTTGAGTGGTGCGCGCAAGCCTGTTCTTTTGCGCGCGCTAGTCAATACTTAGGCGTGAAGAGCTGCGACCGCTCCGGTTGCAGGTCGAGCGCTTTTTTTTTGCAGACTGTTGTCCCTGAACTGAAATGCGTGAGGAGAAAGGTATGCTGATTCTGACTCGTCGGTGCGCAGAAAGCCTGATTATTGGTGATGGCGAAATCACCGTAACCGTGCTCGGCGTTAAAGGAAATCAAGTGCGCATCGGCGTTAACGCACCCAAAGAGGTCGCGGTTCACCGTGAGGAAATCTACCTGCGTATAAAGAAAGAGAAGGACGAAGAACCAACTCATTAATTTTTATCGATTTTTATGTTTGCAAACGGGGAAAAGGTTGGTTAAGATACGCCCCGTGTTGCGGAGAGCTGGCCGAGTGGCCGAAGGCGCTCCCCTGCTAAGGGAGTACACCTCAAAAGGGTGTCGGGGGTTCGAATCCCCCGTTCTCCGCCATTATTTGTTTAGCACGTTGTAATCAGGCTTCTTCGGTAAGTTGTTGAAATTACTAGAAAAAGTGCTTGGAAAAAAGATTCGACGGACTATAATGCGCAGCACCAAATGCACTCGTAGCTCAGCTGGATAGAGTACTCGGCTACGAACCGAGCGGTCACAGGTTCGAATCCTGTCGAGTGCACCATTTAAAGGGTTGTTTGCAGTCATGCAGGCAACCTTGTTTCAATCAGTTGTGATCTGGTTTAAAAGCACATATGCACTCGTAGCTCAGCTGGATAGAGTACTCGGCTACGAACCGAGCGGTCACAGGTTCGAATCCTGTCGAGTGCACCATTTAAAGGTTGTTTGCAGTCATGCAGGTAACCTGGCTTCAACCAGTTGTGATCTGGTCTAAAAGTACACATGCACTCGTAGCTCAGCTGGATAGAGTACTCGGCTACGAACCGAGCGGTCACAGGTTCGAATCCTGTCGAGTGCACCAAACACCAAAAAGCCTGCGTCTAACGCGGGCTTTTTGCTGTCCTGGATTTGGCTTTTGCATATCCTTTCTCGTTGAGCGCGGTCTGTGCGTTCCGGGTTCCTTTTCCGCTGTAGTGCCAGTCTCGTCTGCTCGTCTTGTCCAGTGTCCCGGCTACGCTTTCTGCGTCCCGCAGGCTCACGCCAAAAAATACTCATTGATTGATGGTCGCTTCGCGACGTTCTGTCTTCAGGGCGGTCTAGTCTGAGGGGCGTGGCGAGATTTTTCGGTGCGGGTGTGTTTTCTTTTCAGAAAGAGTCGTCGCAGTTTCACAGGTGTGGAGAGTGCTCAGGTTTATCTCGCAAGCGCTTGTTCTGGGCTGGATTTTTTAACGTTTAAAAACGCCAAGCGGTGTATCATTGCGCCCGTCAGCCCCGCCGGGGCTTTTGGATTACCTCCATGGACTTACCCAGTAGTTACTCACTATTTCGTTTTACCAATCATGAATTGACTGATTGATCCTTCCGGCGTGCCCCGCTGCTGGGAGTGGAGTTCGCCTATGACTGAAGTTGAAGTAAAAAAAACGCAAGAAAGCTTGCAGGACCGCCTTGCTCAAGTCGTTGAGCTGCTGCATCGCCAGCGGGTGGTCGAAGACCTGACCCACCGTCAGGAAGGTGCTCATCACGATCGGGTCGAGAACCTGGTCCACCGGCAGAACCTCGTCGAGTTGCAACGCAAGCTCGATGATCTGCACTCCGCCGACGTTGCCTACATCCTTGAAGCGCTTCCGCTCGTCGACCGCCTGACGGTCTGGCAGTTGGTCAAGGCCGAGCGTGACGGCGACATCCTGCTTGAAGTCTCCGACTCCGTTCGTGAAACCCTGATCGCCGACATGGACGATCACGAGCTCCTGGCAGCCGCCAAGGAGATGGACGCCGACGAACTTGCTGACCTGGCCCCCGAGCTGCCGCGAGACGTCGTCCACGAGCTGATGGAAGCCCTCGATGGCCAACAGCGTGAGCGTGTCCGCTCCGCGTTGTCCTATGACGAGGAGCAGGTCGGCGCCTTGATGGACTTCGAGATGGTGACGATCCGTGAGGATGTCAGTCTTGAAGTAGTCTTGCGTTACTTGCGTCGCCTCAAAGAGCTGCCGAGCCATACCGACAAACTGTTCGTGGTGGACTATGACGGCGTGCTCAAGGGCGTCCTGCCGATCAAGCGACTGTTGGTCAACGATCCCGACAAGCAGGTTTCGGAGGTCATGGCCAGCGACCCGGTGAGCTTTCACCCGGATGAAGATGCCTATGACGCCGCCCAGGCCTTCGAGCGTTATGACCTGATTTCGGCCCCGGTGGTCGACAAGAACAACAAGTTGATTGGTCGTTTGACCATCGATGAAATGGTCGACCTGATCCGTGAAGAGAGCGAAACCGAAGTGCTCAACATGGCGGGTCTGCGTGAAGAAGAAGATATCTTCGCCTCGGTCTGGAAGTCCTTGCGTAACCGTTGGGCGTGGCTGGCGGTCAACCTGATCACGGCGTTCGTTGCCTCGCGGGTGATCGGGTTGTTTGAAGGTTCTATCGAGAAGCTGGTGGCCCTGGCGGCATTGATGCCGATCGTAGCGGGCATTGGCGGCAACTCGGGCAACCAGACCATCACCATGATCGTCCGCGCCATGGCGCTTGATCAGGTCAGCACCGGCAATACCTCGCGCCTGATGCGCAAGGAGTTGGCGGTAGGCTTGATCAACGGCCTGGTCTGGGGAGGTGTCATTGGCGTGGTGGCTTACCTGCTTTATGGCAGCTGGTCGCTGGGGGTGGTGATGACGGCCGCCATGACGCTCAACCTGTTGCTGGCGGCGTTGATGGGGGTCTTGATCCCGATGACCCTGGCACGCCTGGGGCGCGATCCTGCCATGGGCGCCAGTGTGATGATCACGGCGATGACCGACAGTGGTGGTTTCTTTATCTTCCTCGGGCTGGCGACGATTTTCCTGCTCTGAGTCATTGAGGCGTGACCTTGCTCGAATGAGCGGGGTCGCGCACCTTCAATTTTTCCTGGATAAACCTGATGCCGATGGCGACTGAGCGTGCCGACGAGCAGACGAGTGCCTGAATGCCAGGCAAAAAAAAGCCAGCCCATGGCTGGCTTGAACTCTCGGGATGGAATCAGGCTGGGTTTGCGGCCATTTCTGCGTCATGGGCAATCAGTGAAACCAGCGCGTTTTGCTGGCGGTGGGACAGTTGGCGGAAGCGTTGCAGCAGTTCGCGTTCGTGCAATGACAGCTCGGGGCTGTCCAGGCGCATGCTCAGCTCTTCGCCCAGCGCGCCTTCCTGAATAAGACTCTGCTCCAGTCGCGCGATGATTTCGGAGTTCATGCTGCGATGATGGTTGCGTGCCACCTCGGCAATGCGTTCACGCATTCCGTCTGGCAGGCGTACGACGAATTTGTCAGCCGTACGGCTGGAATAAATTGCCTGTTTCAATGGGCGCATATATTTAACCGGTTAGTTCAGGGGAGCGGTTCTCGGAATTGGCCGCGGGATGTCAGTAGGACAAGCTCGACCGCCAAATGTTCAACCTGAATTGATAAGAGGCCCGCATCATGCCTCAAATAAGCCAGATCCTTGGCGCCAATTCTGTGACAAATATTGAACTGGTGGCAGGCATTATGCCAGCACCAATTATCAGAAATGCGGACTGGTTTGAAAACACTCATGCCATCCGAATGACTGATCGCATCCTTTTACCTGACAGGCGGGTTCGTACTTTGTTCCTTGCCTTATACAGAATAGTGGCATGTAGCCGATTTGCTAGGGCGGGCAGGTAATGGGGGGAGAGGGCGGCATGGGTGGCAGACTGATTTATCTGATGGGGCCGTCTGGGTCTGGCAAGGACAGCCTGATCGACGCGGCTCGCGATGCTTTGGCGCGCCTGGATTGTGTCGTGGCGCGCAGGGTGATTACCCGATCGCCCGAGTCGGTCGGAGAGGCAGCCATTGGCGTTACACCCCAGGCTTTCGCCGAACTGGCGAGCCAGGGCGGCTTTGCGCTGAGCTGGCACGCCAACGGGCTGGATTACGGTATACCCGTGCAGATTGATCAGTGGCTGGCTGAAGGGCATCACGTGCTGGTCAATGGTTCAAGGGGGCATTTGCCACTAGCCAGGGAGCGCTATCCAGCGCTGCTGCCCATTCTGTTGACCGTCAGCTCTGAGGTGTTACGCAGGCGCCTTGAGCGGCGAGGGCGTGAAAGCGCGATGGAGATCGAGGCCCGGCTTGAGCGTAATACCCTGTTCGCCAGTCGTGCCGACGAGGATCAAGCGCAAGGCATATTCCTGCTGGATAACTCCGGTGAGTTGTCGTCGGCGGTGAGTCGCTTGCTCGATCTATTAAGGCGCGAAGGTATCCACGAAACGCAGCTGGAGGAGTGATGGGGCGCCAGGCTCCGTGTTGCTATCAGGAGATTGTCGGGCGGATATGATTGCCTACACTTAAAAAGCCCCACAGACGACATGACAAACCCGGGGTTGCCCGTTAACATGCTCGCCGTCCATCGCGCCGCATGTCCTGGCGGCCGGCCAGTGTCTCAGTAGCTCAATTGGATAGAGCATCCCCCTCCTAAGGGGAAGGTTGGCAGTTCGAACCTGCCCTGGGACACCATATTCTTCAAGGCTTTCGCCGGTTATTCCTACCAGATCAGGGAAGCGCTACCAGCAGCGTACCAGCGTCAGCAAAAAAGGCCCCGCACTGAACTATCAGGCGGGGCCTTTTTTGTTGGCGCTGAATTTACCGGTTAACCCTTCCTCGCACATACAAGTCAGCGATTTGCGATCGTCATTGAAGACGCTGACCGACCATCTCCACCAAGCTGTGGTGTCGTTTCTTTAAACGACACCCTCCACCTTTGAGAGCTCGACAAGCCGTGTTTGTTCCTACACAGAGTGTCGTTTTCTACACGACTATTTGGCGGGTTGCTGTATCGCCCCTCGATTTAGCCCTACACCGTTGTACCTGGTCATGTCGGTTCGCGTTTGACCAGGTGCGCGGTCTTGCCTCGGTTTGAAATGGGGGCAAGTCGAGCTGCTGCCGAAGTCGCGCTTGAAACGCGGAAGTGAGCGCGAACCATCCTCGGTTTGGAACAGCAGATGGCCTGTTGATCCTGCACGGGTTTCGCGATTTAAAATGCCAAAACCCATAGTGCGCATTATTCCGATTTCAAATCGGAGAACGTTGGGCGATACCGTGGCAACCACGCTGGCAACATTCATGGTCTGTCCTCCATTGGGGAGTCGTAGGTCGCCCGAAAACCCGCCCCCACAGCACAGCGGCGCCCTCTGGGGGGCATAACAGGGCCGGCAGTGCATGAGGTGGTTGATGTAGTGGCCCCGCGTCTGGCGCCACTCCAGGCTGGCAGCGCTGGCGTGTGGACTGGTTGCGAGTTGAGTAGGGCGCTCGATGCGGTTGACAGCCACCAGGTGGGCGAGGGCGACTAGCCACTTTTGGCGAGTCGGTACCGGCCATGGTCGGAGGCATGTGATCGAGCAGACCAGAAAGGAGACTCATGGCGTCCCTCTGTCGCGATTGTCCGCCATCCAATGTGTGACTGGTTTCAAAAAACGGGGGAACGGGGGAACAGTGGGAACAGCCAATGTTTCCGGGGGCTTGAGCGGGGGGACTTGTACCCCAGTGTTTTTTTGGGGGAACAGAAACAGCCAGAACAGCGGAAAGATCGACCGAGAAGGCAGCTCATCAGCAAGACCAAAATGCGGCGCAGTCTCCGCGTTGGAGGGGGTCGTTTTGAGGAATGACACCCCCCGTATATTCCCGTTGTAATTGGTCGAGATGAAATGACGGATCACCTCCGCGTTTAAAACGCGGGAGCGAGCGCGAGCTATCACCGGTAAAGACTGGCAGATAGTCGAGTTAACCAGGTCAAATGCTTAGTTAACCGGGCTACAGGCCACGGCTCACAAGGCTTTCAGCCCAGTTAACCAAGCGAGTTAACCAGTTAACTAACTTTGGCGGGGTGTAGTGGTCTAATGAAACCGGACACCCATTTAGGTGAGAATGCTCGCCAGATCGAGGTGTCAGATGACCAAACAACGCCGTTCCTTTTCTGCTGAATTCAAACGCGAGGCTGCCGACCTCGTGCTC
>NZ_FYDV01000025.1:0-66740 GCF_900187535.1 Pseudomonas sp. Irchel s3a18
TGCTGCAGGTCGGCAATGATCAGGAGCCACTGCAAGTCACGGCATATACCTATATCGACCAACCGGACAACCCCTTCGAGCACGGCCGCAAGCTGCGCGATGAGGTGACCCTCAACGGCAAGACCACTACCACGAGTTACCAGTACAGTAAGACCGCTCATGTTCGTAACGGTGAGCCCGTCCAGCATACGGTGAGTACCCTGACCGGCTTCGACGGCGTCATGAAGAGCATCACCTCGGAACACTCGTTGTTCACGGGTGAAGCGCTGCTCAACCAAGACGACAACGATGTGAAAATTGCCCACGAATATGACCTGCTGGGCAGGATGACCACGGAAATCGTGGCACCGGGCACAGCCTACGAGGCCAGCCGCACCTATACCTACAAACTGACCAATAAAATGGGTCAACAAGCCGAGCAGTATTTTACAGACGTCAAAGATGTATGCACCCGAACCCTGCTGGATGGCCTCAATCGCGTTGTCCACGAAGAGTTGATCGGCAGCGACCCCTCTGATCCAGAGCGCGTCATACGGACCTACAGCGCGCGCTACAATGCCCGTGGCCAGTTGAGTCAGGACACGGTGTATGACTGGTGGGAACGGGACGGACTGCTGGAGGAACGAGCACTGACCACCCGCTACCGCTACGACGACTGGGGTCAGGAGCATCGTGTTACCGAGCCAAGCGGCGTCGTCAGCGTCACACAGAACGATCCGATCACACTTGAGCAACTCACCTGGCTGGAAAGCAGCGATATTGAACCCCGCATCAGCAACACAACACTGACCACCACCAATCTGTTTGAAAAACCGCTAAAAGTTCAACAGCTGGATGGACAGCAAAAACCCGTCAGTGAGCGAGAGTTCTTTTATGACGGCTTGGGCAATTGCGTTAAACAATATGACGAAATGGGTGAGCCGACCTTGTTCGAGTACGACCCGTGGTCGAGGTTGTCAAGCACCACCCTGCCCGACGGTACACGGATCAACAGGCAATATGCCGAGCACTCTTCGGCATCGCTGCCCGTGAGCCTGAAGGTAAACCCCAATGGTAACGTCGAGGCATCCCCTTTACTCGCTGGCGAGCAGGCATTCGACGGTCTTGACCGCCTCAAATACCTCAGCGTCGGCCCGCGCACCCTGCGCTATGAATACCAGGGTGGAAGCTTGCAAGCGTGTAAACACATCACCGCCAAAGGCCAGGAGATTGCCTACGAATACCAGTCGGGGCTGACCGACCAGCCCGTGGGCATCATGGCGGCGGATGAGCACGCCAGCTTCACCTATGACCCCCACAGCGCCCAATTGTTACGCACGGAAAACGACCAAGGGGTGTATGTATTTGACCACGATAAAACCGGGCGCCTGCTCGGTGAATGCTGGATCGAGGCTGGCACGACCCTCCAGCAAACCCGCTATACCAGTTCGCCCCGTGGCCTGCCGGTGAGCCGCACGGAGACCGACGGATTAGTCACCACCTATGCCTATGACTTGCACGGTCGCGTTGAGTGCGTGCGCCAGGGACAATTGCAAACCACCTTCAGTTACGACAGCCTGGGGCAATTGCAATCGACCCGCAACGAGGATCTGAGCGCCGGTAGCGTCCTGCTGACTGGATGGGAGTACGACGAGCAGGGTCGGGAGATCCAACGAACCTTGAGCTTGAATGGTCAGGCCACACGCACGCTGCTTCAGACCTATCGACCCGACAATAAACTGGCTACCCGCCATTTGCTCGAAGACAGCCGATCCCTGCTTCTGGAAACCTTCACCTACGATGCCCGGGGACGCCTTGAGCGCTATCAATGTGCCGGGGAGTCCTTGCCCAGGGATCGGTATGGCAATGCAATCGTCGAGCAATACTTCGCTTTCGATGCACTGGACAACATTACCCACGCCTGGAGCACCTTCGAGGATGGCAGTTCGGATGAAGCGGTGAGCGGGTACGCCACCACCGATCCCTGCCAACTGGTGAACGTCACCCACACTCACGCCGATTATCTCAAGGAGTTTCCTCAAGGTATTCATTTGCATTATGACGCCGACGGCCATCTGGAAACCGATGAGCGGGGGCATTACCTGCGCTACGACACACAGGGGCGTCTGCTGAGTGTCAATGAAATGACCGGTAGCGTCATCAGCCGTTATCGCTACGACGGTCACAACCAGTTGCGAGGGGTCAAACACCGCACCGGCAGCGAAACCTTGCGCTTCTACCAGGATGATCGCCTGAGCAGTACCCGACAGGGTGATACGTGCATCAATTACTTCTACGGCGACGACCAGCCTGTGGGTCAACAAACCATTGGCGACGACACTCAGACGTTGTTGTTCCTGACCGATGCCAAGCACAGTCTGTTGGGCGAAAGCCAGGGCGACACCCTGCGCGCGGCCGTGTATGGCGCCTACGGTGAGCGCCACAGCGACGTCCCCATGCAGAGCACACTGGGTTTCAACGGAGAAATACGCGAAGACCAGCATGGCTGGTACCTGCTGGGAAAAGGCTACCGGGCCTACAACCCGCACCTGCGCCGCTTCCACAGCCCCGACTCGTTCAGCCCCTTCGGTTCGGGCGGAGTCAATCCCTACCTGTATTGCGTCAGCGACCCCATCAACCATATCGACCCGACTGGCCATGCAGCGTTGCAACAGTATGCCTATGAGGCGATGGGCTCCAAGGTGGATTGGGGGATGATTGTCCAGATTGGACTCATGGTGGCCCTTACTGCTGTCAGTCTTTACTTCGCACCGGGTGCGGCTGCCGCGCTCATCGGCAAAGCTTCAGCGCTGACTAAGCTAGGTGCTGCGGCGAACCTGCTCAGTACCGGGGCAGAGGCCACCAGCACTGTGACAGGTGTCGCAGCGGTCGTGACGAACAGTTCAAGTTTGAGAAAGGCCAGCGTGATTTCTGGGAATGCCGGCATGGTAGGGCTCGTTACGCCGGTAACTAGTGTGGGCAGGGCATTCGGAAAATCGATAGGCAAAAATTCTGCATCTTCAGTAAGACCAAGACTCAGTAGCAATAAATACAAGCCCCCTGCGGACCTGTCACCCGATGGTGCTGCAGACCCGTTTCGAGTATCAACAATCAAAGCTCGACCACCTACTCCGCCGCCCCAGCCGGAAAGTAACTCTCCTAAACCTGTGAGACTCTCCGGAGAACCACAAGCTAGTGTATCACATCTATCACACACCACCGATTTCTCGAAACTTCCATCAGGAGATCCACCACCGGTTTTGAAAAAAACATACCCCGAAGAAGCAGCTTGGCATCCTCTCGACGGTGGCTGGCTCCGTGGCAGCAAAGTTAAGGAAATCCAAGCTGAAATATTGACTGCCCACAAACAAAATCGAACGCCAATAATTAAGCATCTTTACTTGTGAAATTATTTGCCCACGCCTGCTCTTGGCTGCAGGCGTGGGCGAGTTCAGCCTCACCACAGCAATATTTGAATTATACATTAACTTACACTTGCAACCCTCAACAAACCTGTCACTCGATTAAAACTGAGAGTTCTCTCATATCCCTCCCCCCGCACGACTCCTAAACTCCCCCCGTCGAGACACCACTCCACCTCTATTGATCCGGCCAACCACTTTTGGCCTTCAAAAAAAGACAGTCTCGCACCCTGTCCTCATACCCTCTTATTCAAAGGAACTGCAATATGAAGAAATCATTACTCACTTTACCCTTGGGCCTGGTACTGGCTCTTGCAGGCCAGGCGGCATTTGCCTTGACCGGCACCATCAACTTCCAGGGTCGGATTGACAGCGTGACGTGCCCGATCGACGTCATTGACCCGGTCACGGGAGCCCCCGGTGGCCCGATCCTGATTGGCTACACCTACACCGACAAATTCCCCAACGTGGGCGACGAAAGCGTGGGTAAAACCTTCCAGTTGAAAATAACCCCGGGCGGCGGCTGTACCGTGCCGCCGGGAAGCACCGCGGCCACCGTGACCTTCAGCTCGGTGCATGGCGGTGTGGGCCCAAGCAATGAACTGCACGGACTCAAACCCTTGACCGGTGTGGCCAGGGGTATCGGTGTGGCAATCAAGGATAACGATGGGGCACTGATACCCAATGGCGTTGCTTCGAAGTCGTACCCCATTTCCGTAACCAATCCAAGCACCATGACCTTTCACGCCGCCTACAGGTCCCACGCACCCGTGACAGCCGGCCCCGCCGAAGCGGACGTCAACTTTACCGTCAACATTATCTAAACCTTGCACTAATCCCCTCGGCCAGGAAGTTCGCTTCCTGGCTCAGCGTCGATTTGCAGGTCTGTTCTGATCCATCGCTCAAGGACACTCATCATGCCTGGCCTTTTCCAATGGCTGCTACGCGCCAGAGCAGCCACCCCTGCC
The DNA here is from genome assembly GCF_900187535.1 of Pseudomonas sp. Irchel s3a18. Classification (NCBI taxonomy): domain Bacteria; kingdom Pseudomonadati; phylum Pseudomonadota; class Gammaproteobacteria; order Pseudomonadales; family Pseudomonadaceae; genus Pseudomonas; species Pseudomonas sp. Irchel s3a18. Next base: position 4,370 of record NZ_FYDV01000025.1, read on the forward strand.
TGCGCGCTTTTTATTGCTTTCATTGTTTATTTACCCGTTGCTCAGGCCGCATTGACCCTCAGCAATACACGCGTGGTTTTCAATGGCGACAAGCGCAATGTTTCACTGACCATTACCAACCCCAGCGACAGAGACTTTGCCGTGCAAAGTTGGGTCAATACCGCTGCCGACGACCAGACCACGGCGGTACCCTTTATTGTTTCGCCTGCCTTGTTTCGATTAAATGCAAAAAAAGAGCAGCAAGTCCAGATCAACGGATTGCCCAACACGCTGCCGCGTGATCGCGAGTCATTGTTTTACTTCAATGTTCAAGAAATTCCACAAGTACAATCCATTTCAGACAACCAACTGAATATTGCCCTGCGCACGCGGATCAAGTTTTTTTATCGACCACAGGAGCTCAAAGACAACCCGACGGACCGTTTGAAAGAGTTGAGCTGGTCCATACAACAAGAGGATGGCCAGGCTCATTTACGCGTCAACAATCCAAGTCCGTTTCATGTGTCGTTTATCCGCATCGAAGTCCTCAGTAACGGCCAGACCGTTGCGCTGGATAACACCGCTATGCTCGCCCCCCTCTCCAGTCAGCGCTTCGACCTGCAAGGCGTCAGGCCCGACCAGGGCATGCAAGTGACCTTTACGACGATCACCGACTACGGCGGTTTTACTGCGCCCATTACCCTGCCCGTCAGCCCTGGTTTTTAACGCTCTGGCGCTCATGCACTTGTCCGGAACATGACTATGTCTTTTCTAACCCGGCGCTTTTGCCTGCCCGCCCGGCAGCGCCTTGTTCATCTTTTTGTGATCAGCAGCGGTAGTAGCCTGTTACTGGAGACCGACTCAGCACACGCCAGCGCAACGACCCAATTCCAGTCCACCTTCATGCGCCAACTCGACAGCAACCCCAGCGATGCCGGTGCCCTGGCCTTGAATGCCCTGGCCGAACGCGAGGATCTGGGCCCGGGGCGGTATCTGGTGCGCATTCACATCAATCAGGTGTTTTTCGATCAACGCGAAATCGAATTCCTCGCCTCGCCCGACACCCGCGAACTCGTTCCCTGCCTGTCGTACGAACTGCTCAAGGAGATGGGGGTCAAGCTCGACAGCTTTGCCGAACCGGACGCCACTCCATCTGTCTGTATCGATATTGCTTCGCTGATTCCCGGCGCCTCGACCGATTTCGACGCCCGTCAACTGCAGCTCTCGGTCTCCATACCGCAGATTGCCATGCGCCGGGATGTGCTTGGTCATGTCGACCCCCAATTGTGGGACTACGGCATCAATGCCGCGTTTGTCAGCTACCAGGCTTCGGCCTTCCAGGGGCGAAGTGCCAGCGCCGGGCACTCCAGCAACCAGGACCTGTATTTGAACAGCGGCCTGAACCTTGGGGCCTGGCGCATGCGCAGCAATCATGCCTTTCGTCACGACAATCAGGGCCAACGTGAATGGACCCGGGCTTACACCTATGCACAGCGCGATGTACCGGGAACCCGCTCACAACTGACCATCGGCGAAACCATCACACCCGGCGACGTGTTTCGCAGCGTCCCCATCAAAGGGGTGCAATTGGCTTCGGATATGGAGATGCTCCCCGACACCTTGCAAAGCTACGCACCGGTCATTCGTGGAGTGGCACAGACCCGGGCCAAACTGGAAGTCCGGCAGAATGGCTATCCGATCTATTCGACTTATGTCAGCGCCGGCCCCTACGAGATCGATGACCTCAGCACGGGCGGTGGCAGTGGTGAACTGGAAATCATCCTGACCGAGGCCGATGGCCAGGTCCGGCGCTTCACCCAGTCCTACTCCACTCTCAGCAACCTGCTGCGCGAAGGGGTATGGCGCTATAGCGCCAGTGTGGGCCAATACAACGCCCCTGACACGACCCTGGAGAGTCCGCTGCTCTGGCAAGGCACTCTGGCCGCCGGTGCAAGCGCTGACTCGACACTGTACGGTGGCTTATTGGCCAGCGACTTTTATCAGGCCGGCGCAATCGGGCTGGCGATGAACCTGGGCCAGGTCGGCGCGTTGTCGTTTGATGTCACACAGTCGCGTGCCGACACCAACCCCAACGACAGCCGTCAGCAGAGCCAGGGCATGAGTTACGCCCTCAAGTACGGGAAAACCTTTGAGACCCGCACCAACCTGCGCTTTGCCGGTTATCGCTATTCCACGCAAGGCTACCGTGATTTCGATGAAGCCCTGCGCGAACGCGCTCAGGATTCGCGCTTTCACGGCAGCCGGCGCAGTCGCCTGGAGGCCGCGATTTACCAAAACATCGGCACTTCAAGCTCCATCAACCTGACGTTGTCCCAGGAAGACTACTGGCGCACCGATTATCAGCAACGACAATTCCAGTTTCAGTTCAATACACAACACAAAAACATCAGTTACAACCTATACGCTTCCCAATCGCTAAAGGATTCCGGGCTCAGCGACAGGCAAGTCAGCTTTGGCGTTTCGCTTCCCCTGGACTTCGGCCGCTCGAGCACCGCCACCTTCGATGTCAGGGAAAGCCAAGGACAATTCAGCCAACGCGCCAGCGTTTCCGGTAGCCACGACCAGCACCGCCTGAACTACCGCGCCGCGCTGGCAAACAGCGCCGCCAATCAGCAAACCGCAGAGCTGTCGATGGGTTATCAAACGCCCGTTGCGAGTTTTGGTGCTGGTGTAACCCAAGGTACCCAGTACAACAGCCTGTCCATGAATGCCAGCGGCGCACTGCTGCTGCACGAGGGCGGTATGGAGCTTGGGCCTTACCTGGGCGAAACCAGCGGCCTGGTCGATGTCCCGGACATTGCCGGCATCGGTGTCTTGAACGCCACGGCCGTCAAGACCAATGAGCGCGGCTATGCCCTGATCCCCTACCTTCGACCTTACCGCGTCAATCGGGTGGTACTCGACAGCAGTGAGTTGGGGCCGAATGTTGAAATCGACAATGGCGTTGCGCACGTGGTGCCACGTCGCGGGGCGGTGGTCAAGGCCGGCTTTGCCGCGCGCAAGGTACAACGGTTGGTCATCACGGCTCGTAACAGTCGTGGTGAGCCTTTGCCGTTTGGCGCGCAAGTCAGTGATGCGGCGGGCGAGCCACTGGGCATTGTCGGACAGGCCGGACAGTTCATGCTGGGCACGACTGCCGACATCCGAACACTGCATGTGCGCTGGGGTGAAAAACCTGCCGAGCAATGCCAACTGCCCGTGGACATTGACAACCAGGCGCAAGAACAAGGCTATCGGATACAGGAACTGACGTGCCTGTGATGCAGACATGGCAACTTTTTTCCAAGCCGATGCGCCATGAGTCTATCGGTCTGCTTATTTCAGGATTTAACATGATATCGAGCAAAACCCTGCTAGGTAGCCTGACCTTTGCCCTGGTCAGCCCCTTTATCCCTTTGGCCCTGGCACACGCCGCCGATACTTGTTATTGGAAGGACGGAACTCCGGGGCCTATCGCCTACACAATCAACGCCGGTACCCATTACGTGCCCAGGGATGTGCCACGAAGCACGCCCATTGGGCCGGTAAACAGACGCTACGGGCCGGTAAGTGGTGGTGGGCTGGCAATTGACTGCCAGACTAATGGCCCCCGGATCGACTTCATTGGGCGCAATCATGTACCGCTCGTGCCGGGTACTTTCAATCCCGTCAATGGCGAAGACATTACCGGGAAAGTACTCATGACCAATGTCGATGGGGTCGGTGTGGTGGTCAAACTGAGCCCGCAATACGACACCGCATGGACGTCAGTCAGTGGCAGCTTGGCGGTGCCTTATGCGGGCTATATTCAGCGGTACATGCCATTCGTACTTTCGCACTCGCTAATGTGGCCCTATATCACCTTCATCAAAACCGGTGACATCGCACCGGGCATACATCAACTGAATGTCCCAGACCTGCTTGGCGGCGAATTTACCGGAGTGGGTAACGCGTTTACCATGTCCCTGACCGGGACCGTCATTCAAGCGGAGTGCACGCTTTCGACAAACCCCGTCAGCGCCGACCCGGTAGACCTGGGCACGTGGAATCTCTCGGAGTTCACCGCCGTTGGTCACAGCACAACGCCGGAGCCTTTCAACATTACGCTCAATGCCTGCCGGGCCGATGACAGAACCCCTGCGCAAACCATCACCTATGCACACATACGCCTGGAGCCGACCGCGGGATCTCTCATCCATGATGCCGCATCAGGTCAATTTACCCTGGGCACCGGCTCGACGGCCAAAGGCGTGGTCATGCAAATTCTGCATGACGATGAAACCCCTATCGCACTGGCCAGCGAAGTCAAGCTGAAGGCCATCAACCCCGGGACCACCACCTTGAGTTTCAAAGCCCGCCTCTACCAGACCGCAGCGCCTGATCTGGTAGAAGCGGGCTCTGCCAAGGGCTCGCTATCGTTCACCATCACCTACTTGTAAACCGCCAGGGACGCCGATCACGCAAGTACCTGAATGTCTAGACTCAGAAAGGGGAGATAGCTATCTCCCCCATCAAAGCTGACACTGACATGCACTGCCAATACAGCGTTGAGCGGCAGGCGCTCCAGATAGGTTTTAGGCAATGTCGCTCTGTTGATACCCCGGACGACCGGCCATGCCGTACGAATGGGCTCATCGGGGAGGCTGGCGGAGGTCAGCCAGATATTGATGTACTGGGTTGGCGCCTGATACACCCAGGCCGCTAACGTCAACCCGGTGCCTTCGGGCGAAACAGCGCTGCGACTAAGCTTCAACGGATTGCCTCGCGCGGCCTGAGGGCAATCAATCTGCGAATACTTGCTTGCAGGGATCGTGCTGACGGTTAGCCTCAAGGGATCGGATTCCTTGGTGTCACCCTCCACACGGTAGGTGATCGCCGCAACTCTACCTGCGCCGATGTTGGGCACGATGGCCGCCGGTGGTATCGGATACTCGCGCGGGTTCGCGGGGTTAGGCTCCAGCGCATGGTGCGACCCCAACTCTCCATACCCCCGCCAGAAGACCTCTCGCTTGAGCCCCAGGTCCTCATCGTCCTGTCTGGGGATGACAACGGTCACGCCCGAAACGCCATAAAACAGCGGATCCAGTACTGCGCCTGTTGCCTCTTTGACCGAAGGGCGCTTGCGCAGTGGCGGCGGCAGGATGTTGACGTCCAGAAGGACATGCAACGTCGTGACCTCATGACCGACTCGATCACGCACTCGACACGTGGCATACCGCAGGCCATTACCGCGCTCGCGCAACATGTCCCCCTTGAGGGGAAGGTGCAGAGGCTGGCCGACATTGCCCGGGTCCAGGGTCAGGCTATCGACAAGGTGCTGACTGTTGGGGAACTCTTCCCAATACCAGCTAATGACATCACCGACTTTTTTCACGGCGTAATCGGGTAGCGTTGCCAGCACTTGATCACTATTAGCCGGATCGCTCAGGTACTGAGCAGTGATTTTGTATGGGGGAACAACGGCCTCAGGAAAAGCCATCTTGCGGTCACCAGCCAGAACAGGCGGGCTTTTATCGATGGTGACATTGACGGGTTCCGTTACCCGCGGTATCGGCGATTGATTCCAGGACCACACCTTGTAAAAAATCGTGTGGCCCCCTTCACTCAGCTTGCACGCCGGCACTTCCAGCCAGAGGTCCGCCAGGTCCTCCTCTGTATAGGGACCGTCAAATTGCTTTTCATCGATCGGCTTGCCTTCATCCCCGTCCCAGATCAACTGGACGCGATCAAATGCGCCTGGACGCGTGGAGTGATCACTCCACAACTCGAACGTGACACGCAATGGATTCAACCAGGCGTCTTTGGGCAGAAGATTGTCTTCCCCACCCTCGATCGGCGGCAATACACCGACTATAACGAGCGGAGCGAGGCTGGCATTGGGTTCATCAACAGGAGCCGTGTGCTTAGGCATGTCTATTCCCTCACTGAACAGCGAGCCGGAAGGACTACCGAGAAACACCTTTCCGGTGAGTGGTTGGAAAAAAACCCATGTTTATCCATGGGTCATCAGAAACAACTGCAATAACGCCAGCAAGAGAAGAGGAACCCTCACACCCTCTCCTCAACGCGAGTCCGATTACCAGCGATAGCGTGCGCCCACATTGGCGCCCCACGGCTGCTCGATCTTGTCACCGTGGCTATAGTCAAATTCAGCGTGCAGTGAAACCTTGTCCGTCAACGTCAGGCTGACTCCGGCGCCCAGTTCGCCACGGGAACCCGACAGGTCATTGTTGAAGGCGTTGTTGTTGACCTTGACTTCGTTATTGCTGGCGAACTCATGTACGTAAGCGGCGCGCAGATAGGGCTGCACCACCTTGCCCTCACCCAACATGACGTTGCGTCCGGCCGTGGCACCGACCTTGCCGAGCAAGGAACGGGTACGATCGCCTTCGGCGGACAGGCCGTTGTCCAGGTCATAACTCTCGCCCTGAATGATCACCCCTGACAGTTGCGCAAACGGCTCGATAAAGTAGTCGTCGGCCAGCTTGATATGACGCCCGAACTCCAGAGACGCACCGACACCCGTGTTGTCGTACTTGCCCTTGGTCTTTTTGCCGTCACTGAGTTGCACGTCAGACGTGTTCTGGAAACGGTTGAACTTCAAGACGCCGTCAAAGTAGTAACCACTCGGCTCATCCAGCCATGTGGTGTAGGCACCCGCGTAGTAGCTGTCGACAGTACCGCTGGTGCCGTGGCTCAGGTTCAGATCGGATTTGCTGTACCCGCCAAGCAAGCCCACCAGCCATTGACCGTCACCGAGTGGCAGCGGCGCATCGACACCGAACGACAAGCCTCGCTGGGTTTGCTGGTAGGCCGTGCCGGAACTGGCATTGACATCAAACTTGTTACCATAAGTACGCATCCAGCCACCCGCCTTGCCGCCGTCCTGACGTACTTCACCCATGCGGCTGCGCAGGGTGCTGAGTTCGCCGTACCAGACAGTCGGCGCAGCGTTGAACAGGGCCATCACCGATTGGGTGCCCGGGCTGACAACGCGGGTCGCCGTGTTGAGAAACCATTCGTTATCGCCCTGCTTGATCAGATCGTAGGAAAAAGCTCCCTGCTCCACCGGGCCGTTCAGCAATGAAAAACGGGCGTCGCCGTCACCGATACGGACCACTGCCGTAGAGCCCGCAGCCACGGGTTCTGTGCCGCTACTGTCGAGTGCCACCTTGTGATCGCCGCTGGCGGTGCCGGTCACTTCCAGGGTGTCGATCTGGCCCGTGCTGAAGTTGTTGTGCATGTAGAACGTGCCGCCGTCGCCCGACAAATTTCCGACGTTCAACCTGTAGTATTCGCCTGGATTGCCGTACTGGACGCCACCGCCGTTGAGGGCGAGATTCGCGACCTCGCCATCGGCGACCATCACCCAGCGGGCATCGCTGTTGACCGTCAACTGTTCGACGTTGGTCAGTTGGCCGGTCAGCGTCGCCCGATTCTGCAGGGTGATGTTCGCCGTGGCCGCGGAATCGGCAATGACATTACCCAGCAGATCGCTGTGATCGACCAGCATGCTCGCGGTCGACACACCCTTGACCTCCAGAAGTGTGCCATTGCCCCCCAAAAGAGTGGAGCCGTTACGCACCTCGATATGCGCGTCAATCGGCGTCAGGCCGTAATCATCGACAAAAATCGCCGAGCCGGTTTTGCCCTCAACCTCCGTATCATCGAGCACTAGCAGCGCCTGACCCGCCGCCAGGTTGCCCGGGGTAAAGAACACTCCGTTGCCGCCGCCTCGAATTTCACTGGCAGTTGCTAAAACTTGGCCACTGGCTAACTGAAGACCACTCCCGAAATCGCTGCTTGCCGTCAGTTTGCTACGGGTCAATTGCAATTGGCCAAAGCTCCCGACCAGGGCTCCTGTCACGCCACCGGAAATATCACTGTCGCTGACCGCCGCCCTGGAGCCTGGCGAACCACTCGCGCTGAAACCCAGTGAAAGGCCGGTGGTTCGGGCGGTAACAGTACTGCCGGTGATGGACGCGTTGCCGTCGAGCAGGTCGACAGCAACGCTGCTCGCGGTCCCATCGACGGTTGTTCCCGTCAGTGTCACAGAGGACCCCGGATCAACCCGGATCTGTTTGGTCGTCGCACCATTGGCGGTCAGATTGGCGCCGTTTCTGACGCGGTAGTTCTCAGCGCCAGCACCGCTATCAATCACGGTGTCTCGGGTAATGTCCTTGGCCAGCGAATGACTACTGAGCAAGAACAACGGCAGAAGGCTCATCCACTTGAGGGATACAGGCAAGGGATAGAGGACGAAGGTATTTTTAGCGTTCATCGAGCACCACAGATTTATAGGTTTTAAACGTCAAGTACGTCAGACCGATGGTCTTTTCCTGAACTTGAAAAGGCCGCAAGACTAGTTAGAAAACCTATAAGTGTCTGTAGGACTTATCCTGTTAAAACCTACAAAAAAGGAGGCCGATGACAGGAGAAAAATATCCTCCTGCCATCAGACCAAAACAACTCTCAAGGTCTGGGAATTACGCAATGATCGTTGCCTGAGCCCGTGCTTTCAAATACCCCAATAATGACGTCTTCCCACTCAGATGACTCATCGACACCACGAACGGGAAGGCTGTACATCGCCTTGCCCTCACCCGAACTCGAGGTTCCCGGCACATACGTCGGTTTAAGATAGGTTTCATAGGCGACGAACCAGTCCATCCCCGCACTTTCCTCCGCCAATGAGACTTCTCTCTCATCCTCTATCGTGGTGCCAGGCAATGGGGTAGTCCCGTCCGGACCGTAAGTCTGCCAATTAAACTTTACCAACACACCTTCTTTTAAATGACTTGATACCGGGATATGCACCTTGACGCCCCAGACGCCGCGGTCTTCTTCGAGTGAGGTGCAATTGAAAATTTTATAGCCACCTCCAAGATCTACGGCTTTGGGAAACAACGGCTCAGGCAGGTCAACCACCTCAACGAGGACATCGATTGCTGTCCGCTTCGACTCCTGCGGATTGACAAATCCCGGGCGAGTGAAGGTGTAGAACATCTCCAGCCCGGTCATGACCGGAGTGAGTTTAATATCGTCCCATGGAATCGATAGCGAAACTTCCTGATTGGGGTCTTCGCTTCCGCTGACTGTATAAGGTGCAGAGCTGATCACCCGATTATTATAAGTAATGGTGAATACATCGTTTGCCACGACATTGTCCGGCAACTTGAAAAAAGCCGTGGCGTCATCGTCGATATCATCGATCGTCAGCTCGCGATCACTGCCCTCGGAACTCAAGAACCGGATCACATCAAGTACCGGATTGATCGGTTCGGGATTCGGATTCTCTGGCCCGGGGAGTTCGAGGATCAAGGTCGCCGGGGTCGGCGCCGGCGATCGGGTGGGGTAGTCACCACGAAACACTCGGTAGTCTACCTGGACTTCCTGTGGCCCTCCCGCGAGGAAGTCATAGGCTGCCGACACGCGCCCCCACGGAATCGTGATTTTCAGAGGAAAATCAAGGTGCGCGCCTACGGACGTACGTGCCAGGGTCTGATTACCGAACTCAATTACAATGCCGTCGCTGGTTTGCCAGTCGGTATACTCGGGAATATGGACTTTTACCGGCATGGCCCCATCGGCACGATCAATGAACCCGTCATCATCGGCCAACGGCACCTCGCACGGCGACAAACCACTTGGCAGTTCGCCCAGCGCCACTTGAATACTTCGGTCGTAAGAGCGTTCACTGCGATTCCCCGCCTTGTCGAACAAGTAATACACCAGGTACTGTAATTTCGAACCGATGGCAGTTACAAAATTCTCGGGTATCAGGATTTGCCGACCGGGATCAAGCAACTCATCAATCACCACCAAGGCAGGAAATTCCGCCGCCGACTCCGGCGGTTTATCCATCAGTCCCACCATTACCCTGACAAACTCTTTTTTGTCTTCAGCGAAGTCCGGGATCTGGCACTTCACGCCACCATCGCGCGTCAGAATATCGGAGGTAACCAACGCGGGAACACCCTCAATCGCCTCGGGTGTTCCAGGATGGATAGGCCCTATCCTGTCGATCGTCACCGGTGCTGGGGGTGACTCTCTTTCTATCGTATGATCGTTCCAGTTGCGGACACGGTAACGAAACTCGAACTTACCTTCGTAGTTCTGAAAAAGGCTGAGGGGGAGCTGCCTCCGTAGAGGGAATCGATCATCGGGCAAGGTAGCTGATCCAGGTACATCTTCATCAAAAACAAATAAATATTCCGATGAGCTGGCGGGCAACCACTCCACTGTCAGCAAGTTTGGCACAACACTATGTCGATCCGAGAACAGTGGGATCTCTATCTCCAAAGGAGCAGAAGTTTTATCGTGCGGCATTAATCCATCGGCATCACCGGGAATCCCATCCACCAGCACCGGTGGACGCAAATCCACCGCAACGAATTGGCTCTCAAGATAGTGTTTGCGTACTTGCTCGGCTTTTGACGCATCATATGAACGTGCCATGTTTATCGCTCCGCAACCATTCGATTTCGGCCATGAACCGCTTCATGGCCTACCAAAGATGTCAGGCAGTTCGACTCACGACATGTGCACTGTAAACAACGCCCTGTCGCCCTGCCTGGCCGTAATGACCTGAGCGAATTAAGCGCCGTATTTTTTAACCGCGATACTGTCAGACTTGACAGGTGGGTGTTTGTACAGGTCGCACGGATTCAGCCTTGAGCACCACTCGCCAGACGCGTGCAATATCCCCTGCCCGCTCGCGCAGCAGTCGCGGCGCCTCGGTGCAGGCCTGCACCAGGCTCATCGGTCCCGAGGGTAAGGCAAATGCGGCATCGACACCCTGTGCATACATCTGCTCGTAACCTTCGCCCAGGGTGCCGGCGATGACGATGACCGGCACGCCTTGTTGTCGGGCAATTCGCGCGACACCAAAAGGGGCTTTTCCACGCAAGGTCTGAGCATCGAAGCGGCCTTCGCCAGTGACCACCAGATCGGCGCCACGCATCGTCTGCGCCAACCCGATCAGTTCAGCCACCACTTCCACGCCCGGACGAAATTGCGCCTGCCAAAACGCCTTGGCGGCAAACCCCAAGCCACCCGCGGCGCCGCTTCCGGGTTCGTCGCGCAGGTCCTTGCCCAGTGCGTGTGCGCAATGATCGGCGAAGTGCCCGAGGGCAAGGTCGAGTTGCTGCACCTGCTCAGGCGAGGCACCTTTCTGTGGACCGAAAATGGCCGAGGCGCCGTGGGGGCCGCAGAGTGGATTGTCGACGTCGGCGGCGATCTCGATACGGACCTGGGCCAGGCGCGGGTCCATTGCATTGAGTTCAATTCGGGCCAGGTCCTTGAGCGCCAGGCCACCGGTACTTATCGCTTGCCCCTGCACGTCGAGCAAGCTCACGCCCAACGCCTGCAGCGCACCGGCACCCCCGTCGTTGGTGGCACTGCCGCCGATGGCCAGGATGATGCGCCGGGCACCGGCATCCAGCGCGGCACCCATCAACTGCCCGGTGCCAAAGGTGCTGCTGATGCACGCATCACGCTGCTCCAGCGGCACCAATTGCAGACCGCTGGCTTCTGCCATCTCAATGATCGCGGTGTGGCTGTCGGGCAACCAGCCCCAATGGGCCTCCACCGTTTCGCCGAGAGGCCCTTGCACACGCGTGCTGCGCCGTTCGCCGGCACAGGCGGCGAGAATGGCCTCGACCGTGCCCTCACCACCGTCGGCCATCGGGCACTTGACCAACTGCGCATCCGGCCACACATCGGCCAGCCCCAAAGCAATGGCATCGGCCACGCCCATGGCACTCAGGCTGTCCTTGAACGAATCGGGGGCGATGACGATCTTCATGTGAATTCTCCGGTTGTTATGCAGAGCATGCTGCCAGTTGCCTTGGCCAATGACGCCGGTCCGCTGCACAAACACCATCGGGGTTTATTGTTCATTTCCACAAACGCGCAATGGCGTATCGGTTTGCGGCAGTAGCTGTACGCCCAGGTACAACGCCAGCATGCCGTCCAGCCGCAATGGATCGACGCCACTGAGCTCGGCAATCCGCTCCATGCGATAGCGCAGGCTGTTGCGGTGAATGCCCAGGGCCTCGGCGCAGGCCTGGCTCTGGCCGTCGTGTTCGCACCAACTGCGCAACGTCGCCAGCAACTGGCCATTGGTGTCCCTGGCAATCACCTTGCGCAGCGGGTTGAGCAGTTCATCCAGCGCATCGTCGTTGCGGTGGCGCCAGAGCATGACCGGCAGACGATAGCGATTGAGGGTCAGCAAGCGGCTGTGCGGCAGCACGTCGCGGCCATAGGCCAACAAGTCGCCGACCCGTCTATAGCAACGACGCAGGCCCTGCAAGCCATCGGCCTGGCCGCCCACGGCGATACGCAGAATGTTCCAGCCCAGGCCCTGGAGTTTTTCCAGCAAGCGTTCGTTGTCCACGGTCTGAGTCGTTGGCCGGCACCACAGCAACGAGGACTTGGCCGAACTCACGCACCAACTGTCGGGGTAGCGCGAACTCAGCCAGGCACTCAAGGCCTCTACCGTTTGCCCGCCGGCGTGCTCCAGACCCAATTCAAACAAATATGGAGTACGCGCCAATTGCGGCTTGAGGCCCATTTGCCGGGCTTCGTCGATCAGCCGTGGCGAGTCCCCCGCGTCACTGAGCAACAGTGCCAGCAGGTCATCACAACGCTGGCGGCGCCATTGCTGTTCAGCCTGCTGGTTACGCTGGCCGACCAGCATCTCGGCGGTCATGCGCACCAGTTCGGCATAGGTGCGTAGCTGCTCGGGTTCGCCAGTAATACCCAGCACGCCAATCAAGCGTTGATCGAGCAGCAACGGCAGATTGATCCCTGGCTGCACGCCCTTGAGGTGCGCGGCGGTCTGGGCATCGATTTCCACCACCCGACCGTTGGCCAGCACCAACTGCGCGCCTTCGTGCCGGGTGTTGATCCGCTCGGGCTCGCCGCTGCCCAAGATCAGCCCCTGATTGTCCATGACATTGACGTTGTAGGGCAGAATGGCCATCGCCCGGTCGACGATATCCTGCGCCAGGTCGTGATCGAGTTCGAACATGGGGCGTATTCCTTGAAACACGGGGCAATGATTGTTGTTCACCCGCACAGGCGGTTGGCGCAAACCCTGTGCTCAGGCACAAAGACATCCGCCAATGGGTGACCGAGACTCATCAAGCGGTCAACGTTACCCTTGCACCGCAAAAAATCATAATAAAGAGAGACCCGCCATGTCACAGAGCGCCGCTGCCATACTGGCCACCGATGACGACAAGAACGCCGTCTACAAGCGCATTACCCTGCGCCTGATCCCCTTCATCTTCATCTGCTACCTGTTCAACTACCTGGACCGGGTCAACGTTGGCTTTGCCAAGTTGCAGATGCTCGATGCGCTGAAATTCAGCGAAACCGTGTACGGCCTCGGGGCCGGGATTTTCTTTATCGGCTACGTGCTGTGCGGCGTGCCGAGTAACCTGGCCCTGAGCAAATTCGGCCCGCGACGCTGGATCGCGGTGATGATGGTGACCTGGGGCACGCTGTCGACCTGCCTGCTGTTCGTCACCACGCCCACCGAGTTCTACACCCTGCGCCTGTTCACCGGCGCCGCCGAAGCCGGATTCTTCCCGGGTGTGGTGCTGTACCTCTCGCAGTGGTTCCCGACCTTCCGTCGCGGCCGCATCATGGCGCTGTTCATGTCGGCGATCCCGGTGTCGGGCCTACTCGGCAGCCCGTTCTCCGGCTGGATCCTCAACCACTTCGCCGCCGGCCAGGGTGGCTTGGCGGGTTGGCAGTGGATGTTCCTGCTGCAAGGCATCCCGACCGTGGTGCTGGGCCTGATGGCGTACTTCCTGTTGAGCGACAACTTTGCCAGCGCCAAGTGGCTCAAGCCCCATGAGCGCGCGGTACTTGAAGCGGACCAGGCCATCGACTGGAGCAACAAACCCAAGACCGCCACCGACTCGCTGCTGGCGGTGTTCAAGAACCCGGCGATCTGGGCGTTCGGCCTGATCTACTTCTGCATCCAGAGTGGCGTGTACGCGATCAACTTCTGGCTGCCGTCGATCATCAAGAACCTGGGCTTCAGTGACAACCTGGTGATTGGCTGGCTCAGCGCGATCCCCTATCTGCTGGCGGCAGTCTTCATGCTGGTCGTCGGCCGCTCGGCGGACCTGCATAAAGAGCGTCGCTGGCACCTGGTGGTGCCGATGCTGATGGGCGCCGTGGGCTTGTTGATCGCGGTGAACTTCGCCACGACACCGGCCATCGCCATCCTCGGACTGACCATCGCCACCATGGGCGCCCTCACCGGCCTGCCGATGTTCTGGCCAGTGCCCACCGCGATGCTCAGTGCCGGCGCCGCGGCCGGTGGCCTGGCGCTGATCAATTCCATGGGGCAGATGGCCGGCTTCCTCAGCCCGTACCTGGTGGGCTGGGTCAAGGACACCAGCGGCTCGACCGATGCCGCGCTGTATGTGCTGGCGGGCGTGATTGTCGGCGGCAGTCTGCTGGCGCTGCGCATGACCCGCACCTTGCGCGCCTGATAAACGCCAATATCGTGTGTGCGGACCGGCCCGCACACACGGCGCGCGCCGCTCAATCAACCGTGAACACCGCCCGTGGCTTGCTCGCCACGGGTTCAGCGCGCACATCCGCCGGGCAATCCACGCTATCCTCTGCCCTCTTGAATTTCCCCCGTGTTTGGCGAGGACTGCGTGTCTAAAGGTATCGCTCTATCGGTGTCAGCCTCGGTGCTGTTCGCCGTCATGTATTACTACACCTCCCTGCTGTCGCCACTGGACGGCGTGGAGATCTTTGGCTGGCGCATGCTGCTGACCGTGCCGTGCATGACCGTCTTCATGCTGGTGTCGGGCGAATGGAAACGGGTCATCGAGATCCTGCGGCGGGTCGCCGGCAAGCCGGCGCTGCTCGGTGGCTTGCTGCTGTCGTCGGCCTTGCTCGGCGTGCAGCTCTGGCTGTTCATGTGGGCGCCGCTGAACGGTCACAGCCTGGACGTTTCGCTGGGCTACTTCCTGCTACCCCTGACCATGGTACTGACCGGGCGCATGGTGTATGGCGAACGGCTGTCGTATCTGCAGAAAATTGCGGCGTTCCTGGCCACCCTTGGCGTGCTCAACGAGTTGTATCAGGTGGGCAGTTTTTCCTGGGCGACCCTGCTGGTGGCCATCGGTTACCCCACCTATTTCGTGCTGCGCCGACGCCTGGCGGCAGACAACCTCGGCGGTTTGTGGCTGGACATGGCGCTGTTGCTGCCCGTGGCCTACTGGGTCGTGCACCATGGCGAACAAGGCTTTGGGGTGTTCGATCAGCACCCGTGGCTGTCGTTGCTGATTCCCGTACTCGGGATCATCAGTGCATCGGCGCTGGTGGTGTACATCATCGCCAGCCGCCTGCTGCCATTCAGCCTGTTCGGCCTGCTCAGCTATGTCGAGCCGGTGCTGCTGCTGGGGGTTGCGCTACTGCTGGGAGAGAGCATCAAGGCGGGGGAATGGCTGACCTACATTCCGATCTGGCTGGCGGTGCTGGTGCTGGTATTCGAGGGCTTCAAGCACCTGGTCCGGCAGCAACGAAAATCGATGTCATAAACCAGAACGCCCGGTCAGGCTTGAAACCTGACCGGGCGTTTTTTTACAGCGTCAGAACCTTACTCGGTGGCCAGCACACCACGGCGGACCTGATCGCGCTCGATCGATTCGAACAGCGCCTTGAAGTTGCCTTCGCCGAAACCATCATCGCCTTTGCGCTGGATGAATTCGAAGAACACCGGCCCCATCAGGGTTTCCGAGAAGATCTGCAGCAGCAGGCGCTTGTCGCCTGCTTCCGAAGAGCCATCCAGCAGAATCCCGCGCGCCTGCAGTTCGCCCACCGGCTCACCGTGGTTCGGCAAGCGGCCTTCGAGCATTTCGTAGTAGGTCTCGGGCGGCGCGGTCATGAAGCGCATGCCGATGCTTTTCAGGTGATCCCAGGTCTTGATCAGGTCATCGGACAGGAACGCAACGTGCTGGATGCCCTCGCCGTTGAACTGCATCAGGAACTCTTCGATCTGCCCCGCGCCCTTGGACGACTCTTCGTTGAGCGGGATGCGGATCATGCCGTCCGGCGCGGTCATGGCCTTGGAGGTCAGGCCGGTGTATTCGCCCTTGATGTCGAAGTAGCGGATCTCGCGGAAGTTGAACAGCTTCTCGTAGAAGTTCGCCCAGTAGGCCATGCGGCCGCGGTACACGTTGTGGGTCAGGTGGTCGATGATCTTCAGGCCCGCGCCGACCGGGTTGCGGTCAACACCCTCGATGAACACGAAATCGATGTCATAGATCGAGCTGCCTTCGCCAAAACGGTCGATCAGGTACAGCGGCGCGCCGCCGATGCCTTTGATCGCCGGCAGGTTCAGCTCCATCGGGCCGGTCTCGATGTGAATCGGCTGGGCGCCAAGCTCCAGTGCACGCTTGTAAGCCTGCTGCGAGTCCTTGACACGAAATGCCATGCCGCACACCGAGGGGCCGTGTTCGGCCGCGAAGTACGAGGCCACGCTGTGGGGTTCGTTGTTGAGGATCAGGTTGATCGCGCCCTGGCGATACAGGTGCACGTCTTTGGAACGGTGGGTCGCGACCTTGGTGAACCCCATGATCTCGAAGATCGGTTCAAGGGTGTTCGGGGTTGGCGATGCCAGTTCGATGAACTCGAAGCCCATCAGGCCCATTGGGTTTTCGTATAAATCTGCCATGGTTGGCGCCTCATCATGCTTTTTCTGGAATTAACGGATCGTTAGTTTCGAGCAATGCTGAGTGCGACAGGTGGCGCGCAGGAGATTCCTCGCACACTGCGGGCGAGAAAATCACCGTAGATCAATTGGAACCCAAATATCTTCATTGTCGACCCAAGGCTTTTACGGGCGAGGCTTCTGCTGCCAGAAGACGTTATTCTTATATGCGTAACCCGATTCTACACAGCGTAAAACGGTTTGTCCGCCTTCTCTATAAAATCCCCCTTTTTCGCGCCCATGCAAAGGGTTTGTTGCACAGGTAGATGCCGAGCAGAATCACCCCGCCGCCCAGGTACATCGCGCCGCTCATCTGCTCGTCCAGCAACAGCGCGCCCAGAATCACCGCGGTCAGCGGGTTCAGCGCGATAAACACTCCGGAACGGGTGGCGCCGATCTGGCGGAGCCCGTCGTAGTAGCCGATATAGGCCAAAGCCGAGCCCAGCACGCCCAGATACAACAGGCTCGACCACTGCCCCGCCTGCAGGTCGATGAGTGCCTCAAGACTCACCTCACCCCGCACGGCACTGGTCGCCCAAAGCATCAGGGTACCCAGCACAATGGAATAGGTGACCGTGTGCAGCGGCCCCAGCGCCTGATTCAGCCCTCTGGAACACAACGAATAGACGCCCCACCCCAGCACGCAACCAAGTATCAGCACATCCCCCAGCCAGGTATCTGCCGCCGCCCCGTCAAGCGCCGAGGGGTTGCGCCCGAGAATGACCACGCCGGCGCCGACCAGGCACAGTGCGATGCCGGCGACCTGGATCCTGCTCAGCCGCTCCTTGAACAACAACCACGAGGCCAGGCCGATAACCGCCGGGTTGAGCGCCACGATCAGCGACGCCCGCGATGCGTTGATCAACCGCAAACCGTAAAAGAAACACAGGTTATAGAAGAAGATCCCGAAGAACCCCAGCAGCGCCAATTGCCGCCACTGCCTGAATGTCGGGCGTACCAGCGGAATGCGCGCCGCGGCCATGAACAGCAGCAGCGCCAGGCTCGCCAGCAGGAACCGCAGGCTGGCGGCCAACAACGGCGTCAGTCCGTCCGCCAGAAACCGGCCGGCCACAAAGGTGCCGCCCCAGATCATGGTGACGGCAGCCAGTTTCAGGTAGACGGGCGCATCCGACTCACGGGAACGGCTCTGGACAAGGCTTTTCATGAGACTCCTGAGAAAAATGGCGCGCTGATGGCGCAATGCTGTTCAGTTAAGGAGCACAGGTCGCATTTGTAGGAGCGAGCGCGCTCGCGATGGACGTTAACGATTACGCGTGCTTTCTGAGTAACTGCGTTGCCCTTGAGTTCATCGCGAGCGCTCGAGCGTCGACCGGCTGCTCCTACAAAAGTCGGCGTTCACTTAACTCACTGGCATTGCGCTAATGGCGTATTCTTTACCTCATGATCGATCATCGTAAAATGAGCAATTACTCATGACACTGACCCAACTCGAGATATTTTCCCGGGTGGCCGAACTGCAAAGCTTCACCAGCGCGGCCAACCGCCTGGGCATCAGCCAGTCGGCGGTGTCCCACGCCATCAAGTCACTGGAGCAGGAGTTGGGCGTCGAGTTACTCAGAAGGCATCCGTCCCGGGTTGAACTGAGCGACATCGGCCAGCCGTTGCTGCTGCGTGCCCGGGCCATGCTCGGCCTGGCCAGTACCTTGCGCCAAGAGGCGGCGGATGCCCGAGGCATGAAACGCGGCACGCTACGCATTGGCTCTTTCGGCCCGACCTCTTCGATCAAGCTGCTGCCGATGATATTGCAGCAGTACCGCGCCACCTGGCCCGGGATCGAAGTGCACATTGATGAGGGGCCTGACCGACAGGTCGTGCAGTGGCTGGAGGAAAGGCGCATTGATGTGGGCTTTGTGGTGCTACCCGAGGAACGCTTCGACACCTTTGCCCTGGTCGAAGACCAGATGGTGGCATTGATCCCGCAACAACACCCCCTCGCCCAACGTGACAGCCTGAGTCTGAGCGACCTGTGCCATGACCCGTTCATCCTCACCGAAGCCGGCTCGGCGGAACTGGTATCGCGCTTGTTCAGTGCGGCCCGGCTGACGCCGGATATCCGCTATCGCAGTTCGCAGCTGCTCAGCACCCTGGAAACCGTCAGTCGCGGTGACGCCCTGACGATCGTTGCCGAGGGCTCGCTGCCCGATACCCCACAGCCACGCTATGTGAAGCGGCCACTGTCACCCAAGGTCAAGCGCCAGGTCGGGCTGGCCGTACTGGACGAGCGCCAGGCATCTCCAGCCACGCTGGCGTTCATCAAGCTGGCACGGCAACTGGATTACCGTTGAAAAGCACAAACGCCAAGCGCCATCTATCATCCCCGGTACCAACGTTCTGCGGGGGACACATGCCCTTGCCACGCCTGCATTTGATTGCCCTACTCCATCGTCACAGGTTTCACCCATGCCGCTGACCCTCAAGCCCCGCCGAAAACCCGCCGTTCGCAATGCCATCACCGTGTTGGCCGGCCTGGTTCCCGTGCTGTTGGGCGTGATCATTCTGCACATGCAAGCCGAATTCCGGCTCACGCAAAACACCCATCAGACCGCCGTCGAGGCGGTGCGCCAGTTCGACCTGATGCTCGACAACACTGCCCACGCGGCCCAGGTGCTGTTGCCCCTGGCCGGACAACCCTGCGCCGACGTGACACTGACCTTGCGTGAACAAGTCACCCGCCGGCCTTTTGTGCGCTCGACCAATCTGGTGTGGGACAACAACCTGTATTGCAGTTCATTGTTTGGCGACTTCAAGCAATACGTCGACCCCGGCGAGTACACCCAGGGCAAGTTGTGGCTGATGAGCGGCAACCCGGTCACCCCCGACACCGCACTGCTGGTGTATCGCCTCAGTGAAGGCCGGCAAGGCGCACTGACCACGCTGGATGGCTATCACCTGAGCAATGTCCTGCGCCTGATCGGCCGCAAGACCTTGTTGCGGCTGCAAGTCGGTGACAGCTGGTTGACGGTCGATGGCAAGGTCCACGAGACCCCGCCTCCCGAGTTGCCGGTCGCCCGCAGCAGTCTGCAGTCCTCACGGTATGCCTATGGCGTGGAAGCCGGCTTTCCCGAGGGTGAAGTCTGGCGTTACATGGCCAGTGAATACCCGCCACTGTTCAGCCTGCTGATTTTCTTTGGCGTGATCGCCGGCACCATCGCCCACTGGCTGCAAAAACGCTCGTCGTCGCCCAGCCTTGAATTGCAGCGCGCACTGGAGGCCGGCGAGTTCGTTCCCTACTTTCAGCCTGTGGTGCATGGCGACAACAAACAATGGGCCGGGGTCGAAGTCCTGATGCGCTGGAAGCATCCGAAAGAAGGCGTGGTGCGTCCTGACCTGTTCATTCCATTCGCCGAGCATTCGGGACTGATTGTTCCGATGACGCGCTCGTTGATGCGCCAGACCGCCGCCTTGCTCGCGCCCCATACCCAACACTTGAATGAATTGTTCCATATCGGCATCAACATCACCGCCAACCATTGCCAGGACCTGGCACTGGTCGACGACTGCCGTGAGTTCCTCGCTGCCTTCTCGCCAGGCTCGGTGGCGCTGATTCTGGAACTGACGGAACGCGAGCTCATTGTTCCCTCGCCCGTGACCCTTCAACTGTTCGAACAACTGCATGAACTGGGGGTGAAGATTGCAATCGACGATTTTGGTACCGGGCACTCCAGCCTGGGCTACTTGCGCCAGTTCAATGTGGACTTCCTGAAAATCGATCAGAGTTTCGTGGCGATGATCGGGGCCGATGCCTTGTCCGGGCATATATTGGAAAGCATCATTGAACTCTCCGGAAAACTCGATCTGGGCATCGTCGCCGAAGGCGTGGAAACTCTGCAGCAGAGTGACTATCTTGCCCAGCATGGGGTCAACTTCCTGCAAGGTTACCTGTATGGTCGCCCCATGCCCGCTGCGGACTTCATTATCGAGCTCAAGAACCACTAAGCCCTTGGTCAAACTGCCCTGAAAAATGGAATCCCATGACTAGGCGCACACCCTTGCGTAAAAAACGCCGGGCAACCTTACATCTTGAAAAAGACGTGATTTACTCCGACTCAATTAACTACTACAATTTTTCCTGCCTGAGCAGGATTGGCAGGTGAGCCACTATCCCCCGAGTCGCTACAAGGCTCTTGGCTTATAGCTTTGTTGGCGGTATGTATCAGCCAAACACACTATTGGAGTAAAGATATTGTCCAGACTCGCTGAATTTCGTGCAGCTGAAAAGGCCCTTCAAGAACAGCTCGCGCAGCTGGAATCCCTGAAGAACGACGCCGGGCTGAAGAAAGAAATCGAATTCGAAGAAAAGCTCCAGGGGCTGATGAAAACCTACGGCAAGAGCCTGCGCGACATTATCGCCATCCTCGACCCGAACCCTAAGTCCGGCCTGCAACTGGCTGCGGCCCCCAAGACCCGCCGCGCGCGCGTGGTCAAGGTTTATCAGAACCCGCACACCGGTGAGCTGATCGAAACCAAGGGTGGTAATCACCGCGGCCTGAAAGCCTGGAAGGAACAATACGGCGCCAGCACCGTTGATTCCTGGCTTCGCGCCTAAGTCTTCGACGCCACGCCAAAAGCCCTGCACATGCAGGGCTTTTTCATGCCTGGTATGATCGTCGATCTAGTTGCAAAAGCCGATAAATCCCTCAAACTAACTTTTTATATAATCCATTTGGATAATGGGCCTGCGCCACAGCGCTGAAATCACAGCCCCCCGGCGCCTAATGCCAGTCAGTTAAGCGAACGTCGACCTTTGTAGGTGCAGCCGGTCGACGCTCGAGTGCTCGCGATGGACGTTAACGATAATGCGTGTTTTCTGATTAAACGCGTTGCTCTTGAGTTCATCGCGAGCACGCTCGCTCCTACAAATGCGACTTCACCTCCTTAACTGACTGGCATTACCCCCCTGCGCCTGCCATCAAAGTTTCAAACTATTTCGAAAGTCCTGTATTTCACCCTGGTTTTTTGCATAAGCCTCAGCCTGGCCGGCATAGGAAAATACATAGACCTTATCGCCATCTACCGCAGCGACCACGGTTTGCGACAACAGCATCTGACCATTACGGGTAACCGTGCAGGTGGTTTCCAGGGCCGATAACCGGCTCAATGTAGCGGGATGGATCTTGTTGCACACACTCTGATAGCCGCTTCGAAAAAAATCCTTCTGTATCGACTTGCGCATTTCCAGCAGGACACCCTGCACATTGACTTCATGCCCGACTTCAACCTGGCTCATGGTCAACTCCATGACCAATACCGGATCACCATTTTCATCGTTTTTTATCGCACGTTGCCTGACGACCTGCGGCGAACTGGGTGCGGGTTCCGCCTCTTGCGTCAGTGCTTGCACCTGCCAGCCACTGGGCCAGGCGATCTCGGGAAGTGCCGGCTGTGCACACGCGATAGCCGAAAACAGACAAGTGAATACGAATAGGGATTTATACAGTCGGATCATCACGCAGAACACTGGCGGGGCGAGCTTCAAAGTCTGAGCCCAGCCGCTCGCCCAGGCAATAGCCCAAGGTTTTACTTTGGCGCAACCCGGTCCGTTGCGTATCATTGGCACACCGCAAGCCCAAGGACAGTTACTGTCCGCAGCGTCGTTTGCCCCACTTGTTTTCCGGAGGGCCCATGAGCCTGCACGAACTGAATACCTTCCCCGGCGTCACCGCCCAACCTGACACCGCCACCCAGCAATTCGTCTTCAACCACACCATGCTGCGGGTCAAGGACATCACCAAGTCCCTGGACTTCTACACGCGTGTCCTGGGCTTCACTCTGTTGGAAAAGCGTGACTTCCCGGAAGCCGAATTCAGCCTGTATTTCCTTGCGCTGGTCGACAAGAACCAGATCCCCGCCGACGCGGCGGCCCGCACCCAGTGGATGAAGTCGATCCCGGGCATCCTGGAACTGACCCACAACCACGGCACCGAGAACGACACCGATTTCGCCTACCACAATGGCAACACCGACCCGCGTGGTTTCGGTCATATCTGCATTGCCGTCCCCGACATTCGCGCCGCGTGCGAGCGCTTCGAAGCCCTGGGCTGTGACTTCCAGAAACGCTTGAATGACGGCCGCATGAAGAGCCTGGCCTTCATCAAGGACCCGGATGCGTACTGGGTTGAAATCATTCAGCCGGCGCCGCTGTAACCTCCGCCACATTCCCTCTGTAGGAGCGAGCTTGCTCGCGATAAGCCTCAGACCGCCGCGGGGGGCCAGCCTTCCCGCGTTATCGTTGGCGACCATCGCGAGCACGCTCGCTCCTACGAGGTTTTGTGTTTTCGGCCCAGGCCTTTATGCAGGGGCCGAGGTACGGATCAGGTGATCGAAGGCACTCAGCGATGCCTTGGCGCCCTCGCCCACGGCAATCACGATCTGCTTGTACGGCACGGTCGTCACGTCGCCAGCGGCGAACACACCCGGGATCGAGGTCTCACCCCGGTTATCGACGATGATCTCGCCCCGCGGCGACAGTTCGACGGTGCCCTTGAGCCAGTCGGTGTTAGGCAGCAAGCCAATCTGGACAAAGATCCCTTCCAGCGCCACATCCAAGGTCTCGCCTGACTGGCGATCCTTGTAACGCAGGCCGTTGACCTTCTGACCGTCACCGGTGACTTCCGTGGTTTGTGCATTCGTGATCACGGTGACGTTCGGCAGGCTGTGCAGCTTGCGCTGCAGGACGGCGTCGGCGCGCAACTGCACATCGAACTCCAGCAGGGTCACGTGGGCGACGATACCGGCCAGGTCGATGGCCGCCTCGACGCCAGAGTTACCACCGCCAATCACGGCCACGCGCTTGCCTTTGAACAGCGGACCATCACAGTGCGGGCAGTACGCCACGCCCTTGTTGCGGTATTGCTGCTCACCCGGCACGTTCATTTCACGCCAGCGCGCACCGGTGGCCAGAATCACGGTCCTGGCCTTGAGGCTGGCACCGCTGGCGAACCTGACTTCATGCAGTTCCCCATGCTTGCCCGGCACCAGGGTGTCGGCGCGTTGCAGGTTCATGATGTCGACGTCGTACTGCTTGACGTGCTCTTCCAGCGCCACCGCCAGCTTCGGCCCTTCGGTCTCCTGCACGGAAATGAAGTTCTCGATGGCCATGGTGTCCAGCACCTGACCGCCAAACCGCTCGGCGGCAACACCGGTGCGAATCCCCTTGCGGGCGGCGTAAATTGCCGCCGACGCACCGGCCGGGCCACCACCGACCACCAGCACGTCAAAGGCCTCCTTGGCGCTGATTTTCTCGGCCTGGCGCTCAATGGCGCTGGTGTCGAGTTTGGCGACGATTTCTTCCAGGCCCATCCGACCCTGGCCGAAGTTCACACCGTTCAGGTAGACGCTGGGCACGGCCATGATCTGGCGCTCAGTGACTTCGTCCTGGAACAACGCGCCATCGATGGCGACGTGACGGATGTTCGGGTTGAGCACCGCCATCAGGTTCAGCGCCTGGACCACGTCCGGGCAGTTCTGGCAGGACAGCGAGAAGTAGGTTTCAAAGTTGAACTCGCCTTTGAGCGAGCGGATCTGTTCGATCAGCTCACTGCTGGCCTTCGAAGGGTGACCGCCGACTTGCAGCAAGGCCAGCACCAGCGAAGTGAATTCGTGGCCCATGGGGATGCCGGCGAAACGCAGGCTGATATCGGCACCCGGGCGATTGATCGAGAACGACGGTTTGCGTGCATCGTTACCGTCGTCGCGCAAGGTAATCAGGCTGCAAAGACTGGCAACGTCTTTGAGCAGCGCGAGCATTTCCTGGGATTTCGCACCGTCGTCGAGGGAGGCGACGATCTCGATCGGCTGGGTGACCCGTTCCAGGTATGACTTCAACTGGGCTTTAAGATTGGCGTCCAACATACGGGCGATCTCCTTTATTCGGTTCTTGAAAAAACAACGCCCGGGCAGATTCGCCCAGGCGTTTTTTGGGGCGATGCGGTTTACGTGCTCAAGAGCTCATCGCCCTCGATCGACTCACAGACTCAGATCTTGCCGACCAGGTCCAGGGACGGCGCCAGCGTGGCTTCGCCTTCTTTCCACTTGGCTGGGCAAACCTGGCCCGGGTGAGCGGCAACGTACTGGGCAGCCTTGATCTTGCGCAGCAGTTCGGAGGCGTCACGACCCACACCGCCGTCGTTCAGTTCGACGATCTTGATCTGGCCTTCAGGGTTGATCACGAAGGTGCCACGGTCCGCCAGGCCGGCTTCTTCGATCAGTACGTCGAAGTTGCGGGAGATGACGTGGGTCGGGTCGCCGATCATGGTGTACTGGATTTTGCCGATGGCCGGCGAGGTGTTGTGCCAGGCCGCGTGGGCAAAGTGAGTGTCGGTGGACACGCTGTAGATCTCGACGCCCAGCTTCTGGAATTCGGCGTAGTTGTCGGCCAGGTCTTCCAGCTCGGTCGGGCAAACGAAGGTGAAGTCGGCCGGGTAGAAGAATACGACAGACCACTTGCCTTTCAGGTCAGCGTCCGACACGTGTACGAAGTCGCCATTTTTGTAGGCAGTCGCTTTGAACGGTTTAACTTGGCTGTTGATGATAGGCATCGTTGACTCTCCGTCAGTGGTTAAAAACTTGATGGGAGAATCCTAACCAATGAGTCCGCTGATGGCTCATTGGATAACCTGATGCTGCTGATTGGTTTTGGCTATTAGCCGACAGTATTAATAGAAGAAAAAAGTATCTGCATAAAAAAACGCTGGCTCTGGCAGGCACACTTCATGCACCGCCAGACACAGCGTCGGGTACCGCGAAAGGCGCTTAACCCGCTACTGGGGTGCGCATCGTGACAAACTCTTCAGCGGCCGTAGGATGCACGCCGATGGTCTCGTCGAAGTCACGTTTGGTCGCGCCGGCCTTGAGGGCAATTGCCAGCCCCTGGACGATCTCGCCGGCGTCCGGTCCGACCATGTGGCAACCCAGCACCTTGTCGGTCCTGGCATCCACCACCAGTTTCATCAGGGTGCGCTCCTGGCACTCGGTCAGGGTCAGCTTCATCGGCCGGAAACGGCTTTCGAACAGTTGCACCTCATACCCCGCTTCCCGGGCCTGCTCTTCTGTCAGGCCAACGGTGCCGATGTTCGGCAAGCTGAACACGGCCGTCGGGATCATGTTGTAATCGACCGGACGATACTGTTCCGGCTTGAACAGGCGACGCGCAACGGCCATGCCTTCGGCCAGGGCGACCGGCGTCAGTTGCACGCGGCCGATCACATCGCCAATGGCCAGGATCGAGGGCTCCGCGGTCTGGTACAGCTCATCGACTTCGACAAAGCCTTTGTTGTCGAACGTGACCCGGGTGTTTTCCAGGCCCAGGTTGTCCAGCATCGGACGCCGCCCGGTGGCGTAGAACACGCAGTCGGCCTGCAGCTGGCGGCCATCCTTGAGGGTCACGTTCAGGCTGCCATCGGCCTGCTTGTCGATACGCTCGATGTCGGCGTTGAATTGCAGGTCCATCCCGCGTCGGGTCAGTTCTTCCTGCAAATGCTTGCGCACCGAACTGTCAAAACCACGCAGGAACAGCTCACCGCGATACAACAAGGTGGTCTCGGCACCCAGGCCGTGGAAGATCCCGGCAAACTCGACGGCGATGTAGCCACCGCCCACCACCAGCACGCGCTTGGGCAGCGTTTTGAGGAAAAACGCCTCGTTGGAGCTGATGGCGTGCTCGCGCCCCGGAATCTCCGGGATCTGCGGCCAGCCACCGGTGGCGACCAGAATGGTGTTGGCGGTAAACCGTTGGCCGTTGACCTCGACCGTATGCGGGTCCAGCAACTTGGCATGGCCTTCGTGCAGGGTCACGCCGCTGTTGACCAGCAGGTTGCGGTAGATGCCATTCAGGCGATTGATCTCGCGGTCCTTGTTGGCGATCAGCGTCGCCCAGTCGAAGTCGGCCTCGTCCAACGACCAGCCAAAGCCCCGGGACTGTTCGAAGTCTTCGGCAAAGTGCGCGCCGTACACCAGCAGCTTCTTGGGAACGCAGCCCACGTTGACGCAGGTCCCCCCCAGATAACGGCTCTCGGCCACGGCCACTTTTGCACCGAAGCCCGCAGCAAAGCGCGCCGCGCGTACACCACCGGAACCGGCGCCAATCACATAAAGGTCAAAATCGTAAGCCATTTCACTCTCCTCGGCAGGCCACCAGCATACCTGCTGCCGCTTTGATGGTCAGCGCCGCGAACCGCAGGGTCCGAAAAATGAAAAAGCCACCCGAAGGTCAATGCCAGTCAGTTAAGGAGATGAAGCCGAATTTGTAGGAGCGAGCGCGCTCGCGATGACCTCAAGAACAACGCGTTTATTCAGAAAACACGCGTTATCGTTAACGTTCATCGCGAGCGCGCTCGCTCCTACATAGGTTGGCGTTCGCTTAACTGACGGTATTAACCCGAAGGTGGCTTTTCAGTACAGGGCGGTGACTCAGCTATCAGTAAGCCTTGCCCGTCTTGTAGAAGTGTTCGAAGCAGAAGTTGGTCGCCTCGATGTAGCCTTCAGCGCCGCCGCAGTCGAAACGCTTGCCCTTGAACTTGTAGGCAATCACGCAACCGTCTTGCGCCTGTTTCATCAGGGCGTCGGTGATCTGGATCTCGCCGCCTTTGCCTGGCTCGGTTTCTTCGATCAGCTTGAAGATGTCCGGCGTCAGGATGTAACGACCGATGATGGCCAAGTTGGACGGAGCATCTTCAGGCTTTGGCTTCTCGACCATGTTGCGCACGCGGTACAGGTCATCACCGATCAGGTCACCGGCGATCACACCGTACTTCTGGGTTTCCTGCGGATCCACTTCCTGGATCGCCACGATGGTGCAGCGATACTGCTTGTACAGCTTGACCATCTGGGTCAGCACGCCGTCGCCTTCCAGGTTGACGCACAAGTCGTCCGCCAGTACCACGGCGAAGGGTTCGTCACCGATCAGTGGGCGACCGGTCAGGATCGCGTGGCCCAGGCCTTTCATTTCGGTTTGACGGGTGTAGGAGAACGAGCATTCGTCGAGCAGCTTGCGGATACCGACCAGGTATTTCTCTTTGTCAGTGCCCTTGATCTGGTTTTCCAGCTCATAGCTGATGTCGAAGTGGTCTTCCAGGGCGCGTTTGCCACGGCCGGTGACAATGGAGATTTCGGTCAAGCCGGCATCCAGTGCTTCTTCAACGCCGTACTGGATCAGTGGCTTGTTCACCACCGGCAGCATTTCCTTGGGCATGGCTTTAGTCGCTGGCAGGAAGCGAGTACCGTAACCGGCTGCTGGGAACAAGCATTTCTTGATCATAAAAGTCCTTGATAAGGGCTGTGTATACGAGTTTCGGCGCAGTCTAATCAGACGGCGGGGACGTTACAATGCCCCGCACTGGCTAACCGGTGCCATCATAGAGAAATATTCTGCGAGATAGTTCCGCAAATTCACACCGCACGCAGTGTTAAAACCCGCCACAGTGACTTGCCAGCCCCCCTGTTCAACACGAGGGCTTCACTTTAGACCAGAGAACAGGCTCAGACACATTGGCTGCTATCGGCTATCATTGCGCGATTGAACCAGCCAACGAGGCAGATAGATGTCGGCAGCAAAAAGTGTGAACGGTTACCTGATCAACCAGGCCAAAGATGGCCAGTGGTGGGTCGACAGCGCCAGCGGCGAAAATATCGCCGGGCCTTTCCCCTCGCAAGCCATGGCGATTGAAGTGGCCTCCGTGCTGCAGGACACCCCGCCTGCACCCAAGCGCCGTGGCGCCAAGCCTGAGTAACAGCTTACCCGTGCAAAAAACCTGCCTGCCCGCAGGTTTTTTTGTGCGTGTCTGTAGCCTGATCGCCATGGGCTGTAGCATCCTTGCCCAGGGCAACTGCGCCCCTGCTGACTGATGGCTGCCACCCATGAAAAAATACCTGACGCTGATGGCGGTACTGCTCCTGGGCGGATGCGCCAGCACCTCCAAAATCTACCTGGACGATGGCCAGCAAGGCCTGGCAATTGACTGTTCGGGCGAAGCCAACTCCTGGGCCAAATGCTACGAGAAAGCCGATGCATCCTGTGCCGGCACCGGCTACCGGATAGTAGGCACGGAGGGTACGCCGGCCCTCGACGAAAGTGAAAAGACCCTTGGCGCTGACGTCGGCAACTTCAAAAGCCGCAGTGTCGTGGTGGTGTGCAAGTAGCCGACAGAGCGGGCTGACTCATCACATGTGTATTTCGGCGAACTTGATCCCAAGGCCGCGCACGGTCTCGATCAAGTCATCCAGCCGGCTGAAGGACTCGACCTCGTCATTGTCATCCACCAGGAAAAAACTGCGCCCTGCGCTTTTCTTGAAAAAGACGATCCATTCCCCCGGGTTCGCAGGATTCTGAATCACATGGGTGGCAGAGATGTGACCCTCTGCATGCCGTTCTCTGACTTGCTCGCGTTTCATTGACTGCTCCAGAAATGACAATGCCGCCCAAGAGCGGCATTGTGTCGATAGACGACAGTTTATCGGATCCCTTGCCCGATCAGCACCCCATCCACCGTTTGCCCGTAGAGATTGACCCCATCGTTGGCATGGAACTTCACGCGGGTTTTCTCGATGGAGCCATCGATCAGGCGCGGATCCTGCGGCCGTTCATGGCTGTTGATGAACGCCGCCACATCCCAGGCCTGCTGATCGTTCAGGCTCTTTCCCTTGCCCAATGGCATGTTGTATTGAATGAACGACGCCGCCGTATTGATGCGGTGCATGCCGGCCCCCCAGTTGTAGGAGTCCTTGCCCCACAGGGGCGGCATGACATAGTCCTGGCCGACTTTCTGCCCTTGCCCGGTATCGCCATGGCAAATCGCACACTGCGCTTTGTAGACCTGCGCCCCTTGGGCGAGGTCATAGCCCTTGGCCGGCTGGGTGACCTCAGGGTAGCCGCGCCCCGGTGACTCGACGCCGAGCGGCGCCTTGGTTGCCAGCCAGTAGGCATAGGCCGACAACGCGGTAATCTCCGGCCCGTCGGCCGGTGGCGGCTTGCCGTTCATGCTGAACTGGAAACACCCCTGCAGGCGCTCGGCAAAGGTGTTGACCTTGTCGTTCTTCTTGCGATACGCCGGGTACATCGGATAGGCCCCCCACAGTGGTGCGGAGTTGGGCAAACGTCCCTGATCAAGGTGGCAGTTGCTGCAATTGAGGCCATTGCCGACATACGCCGGTGCCTGGCGCCGGGTGTCGACAAACAGACTGTGGCCCTGGCGCACCAGTTTGCCAAAGGCGTTGTCCGACAACTCGTGTTCGGCCGGCGGTTGGAAATAGGAGGTATGACCGGCTGCCACTGCCTGGGTTTTCAGCTCGGACTGGTCGTCCATGACCGTCTGCGCGGCGTACAGGTCGGCGCTCATCAACACCAGGGACAGTGGCGCGAAAGAAAGGAATTTCATGGCTTGGCCTCCTGGCTGCCCAAGGTCGCGAAATAATCGGCGACTGCGGTGATCTCGTCCGGTGTCAGGGCTTTGGCGATGTGGCCCATCAAGTCATTGGGGTCATTGTGCCGGGTGCCATCGCGCCAGGCGTTCAATTGCGCCACCAGATAGCTCGCCGATTGCCCGGCCAACGGCGGGAAGGCGCTACCGACGCCGACGCCACCCGGTCCATGACACATCACGCATTCGGGAATCTGCCGGTCCCAGGCACCTCGCAATGCCAGGGTTTGCCCCGCGTTTTTCGGCACGGCATCGCGCGTGGCCAGGGTAGTTTCAGGCGCTGGCATGGCCGCCAATGCGCTGGAAACGGCCTGGATCTCATCATCGGTCAGGGCTTTGGCCAAAGGCTGCATCACCGCGCTGCCCCGCGAACCACCGCGAAAATCATTCAGTTGCTTGCGCAGGTACTCCGCGGACAACCCTGCCAATCGAGGAAAGCCGGCCGCAGGCATCCCCATGCCATCCGCGCCATGGCAGGCAAAACAGGCGGTTGCCCCCGGCTGTGTGCCGCCCTGGGTGAAAATTTTCTGACCATCGGCAGCCATGGCACTGCTGGCCGCCACGAGCATCAGGCCGCTCAACACCATCGGGTTGAATTCCATCTCGAACTCCATTCTTCTAGTTATATGCTTAGGCCTACTTTGCATAAGCATATGAAGAGTAGGTGATGGGTCCGCCCATCACAACGCGGATCTGGGTTCGAGACGGTCAGAAATGAAAAAGCCCGGCCCCACACCTTCAACGGTGGCGGGGCCGGGCTTGGGCAACAGACGGTGCGGGCAGGCGATCGACCCTAGCCAGAAATGCACTCGTTGGCCGCATTGCCGATATCGCCAGGGCGCATCGGCACGTTGGACAGGCTCTCATGGAGCTTGATGCTGCTGCCGCCGGAGCGCGCGTCGATATCAAACACCGCGGCCGGATCGGCGGAGAGTTTTCCTGGCACGATGACCTGCACGCCATCCTTGTACGGTTCGATCTGCACCGCGCCACGGCTAGTGGCCAGTTTGTCGGCAACACAGGCGGCATATTCTTGTGGTTTCTTCCCTGAAATCACATTCATGGTGGGCAGCGTCTGATTGATGTCCGAGACTGTCGCACAACCACTCATCGCCAATGCCAGCAACAAAACGCCCCGCTTCATACAAATCCTCCAATAAAGACCCTCCGACAGCACAAATACCGATTTTCTCCGGAATGCAGCGCTTTATTGCGCAAATAATCACGGATAACTGTTTTTAATTGTCAAAGCCGGACCCAAGAGCCCGCTTTTCGGGTGTGGAGGCTGATAAACTGCGCTATCGCACATGCTATCGTTTTGATTTTGTAGAAAAAGCCCTTCTGGAGGCGCCCCATGAAATTTATCCACCAGCGCGAGCACCTCAACGAAGATGACATCGTCGTCATCCAATGCTCCCAAACCTGCAACATCCGCCTGATGAACGACGCCAACTTTCGCAGCTTCAAAAATGGTGGACGCCACACCTACCACGGGGGTGCATTCGACACCTTCCCAGCGAAAATCACCGCGCCGAGCACCGGTTTCTGGAACATCACCATCGACACGGTCAACCGTCGACCGATCAGTGTGACCCGTAAGCCAACGCTGACGCACTCGATCAAGATCATTCGCCGGTCCAGCTCGAAACTCAGCTGATCCTCTATATACACTGTGACACACAGGTACGCTCGTGACTCAAACCACCAAGTACGTCATCAAGTACAAACTCAACGGCGAGCGCCGGTTCGAGTTCGCCCAACTGGTCAAGGGCACTGAAGACGAGGCCAGGGCCGCCCTTGCCGCCATCCATGGCGACACCACAGATGTCATCACTGACATCAGTGTGAGCAAGGCGCTGTAAGGTCGCCGACCGACCTGGCAAGCACTCCGGAGTTCGACCGCAAGCACCGGAGTGTCACCCGCGCTTGAGCCTCCCAGACTGGTCATCCTCGACCCGGGTTCAGGAGCCAGCCATGTCCACTTCCCCGCACCACCACGACCGCAACGCCGCCCCTGCGACAGCCGGGCCGTCGCTGCTCGAACGTATCGACACCCTCCCCTGGCCCGCCCTCGAGCACACCCTCGACCAGGATGGCTGCGCCATCCTCAAGGGCCTGCTCACTGCCCGGCAATGCCGCGACCTTGCGGCGCTGTACGCCGAACCGACACGTTTCCGCGCTCACGTGGTGATGGCCAGGCACGGCTTCGGGCGGGGCGAGTACCGTTACTTCAGCTACCCCCTGCCCGCACTCGTCGAGCAATTACGCGGGGCGCTGTACACCCGGCTAGCGCCATTGGCCAACCGCTGGCATGAACGCATGGGCCTGCCTGACCGCTTTCCCGCAGCGCACAGCGCGTTCTTGCAGCGCTGCCATGCTGCCGGCCAGCAACGCCCTACTCCCTTATTGCTGCACTACGGCCCGGGGGACTACAACTGCCTGCATCAGGATCTGTACGGTGAGCAGGTGTTTCCCCTGCAGGTGGCGATTCTGTTGTCAGCACCCGGTGTAGACTTCACAGGTGGCGAGTTCGTGCTCACCGAGCAGCGCCCCAGGATGCAATCGCGGCCCATGGTAATGAGCCTTGAACAGGGCGATGCACTGATATTTGCGGTGAGCCAGCGCCCGGTGCAGGGCGTTCGTGGCGACTACCGGGTGAACATGCGCCATGGCGTCAGTCGCCTGCACAGCGGTGAGCGGCATACCCTTGGAGTGATTTTCCACGATGCACAGTGATCACAGCCTCCCTGTCACCCTCGACCTGTTTGCCGGGGAAGACCGCCAACCGGCGCGGACCGAACAGATCGGCGAACAGTCATACGTACTGCGTGGCTTTGCCTTGCCCTGGGTGGCGCGTTTACTTCCCGCACTGGAGCCTGTGCTGCTGCAAGCACCGTTTCGAAACATGGTCACACCGGGTGGTTTCACCATGTCGGTTGCCTTGAGCAGTTGCGGCACGCTGGGCTGGACCACCGATCGCAGTGGCTACCGCTATACCCGCCTCGACCCGCTCAGCGACCAGCCTTGGCCAGAAATGCCTGCCGTCTTCCGGGAACTGGCGCATGCCGCAGCGATGGCAGCCGGCTTCAGCGACTTTATGCCGGACGCCTGCCTGATCAACCGGTACCTGCCCGGTGCGAAAATGTCCTTGCACCAGGACAAAGACGAACGGTCCTATGATGCGCCTATCGTGTCGGTCTCCCTGGGCCTACCGGCGATCTTTCTGTTCGGTGGTTTGAAACGCAGTGACAAAAGCCGGCGAGTGCCACTGTTTCACGGGGACATCGTGGTCTGGGGCGGCGTGGACCGCTTGCGCTATCACGGCGTGTTGCCGCTCAACGAGGGGCATCATCCACAACTGGGCGCACAGCGGATCAACCTCACCTTGCGCCGCGCGGGGTGACACCTGGAATTTGACCGCAAGCCGCGGAGTGCCTTCGGCCTTCAGACCGGGCAAGCTGGGCTGAATCTTCAAAAGGTAACGCACCATGACCACCGCCAGGCACGCCACCGAACAAGACCCCCGCTGGGCCGCCGTACTGGCTCGCGACCCGCACGCCGACGGTCAGTTTGTCTATGGGGTAAAAACCACCGGGATCTATTGCCGCCCCAGTAGCCTGGCGCGCTTACCGAAACCGCAGAACGTGGTGTTCTTCGACACCGAGGAACAAGCCCTGGCCGCGGGTTTCCGCCCCAGCAAGCGGGCCGCGGCGGATCAAACCCTGGTTGCCAGCCAGCACGCCACCCTGGTCGCCGCGGCCTGTCGACAGATCGAATCCGCCGACACCGTGCCCAGTCTCGGCGAACTGGCACACAGCGCGCGCATGAGCCCCTTTCATTTCCACCGCGTGTTCAAGGCCGTGACTGGCCTGACGCCCAAGGGCTATGCCACGGCCCAGCGTTCACGCCGAGTCCGCGAACGGCTCGAGGTGGCGGGCTCGGTGACGGATGCGTTGTATGACGCCGGGTTCAACTCCAACAGTCGCTTCTACGAGTCCGCCGATCAGGTGCTCGGCATGACTCCTGGCAATTACCGCGCCGCGGGCCAGAATACTGACATTCGCTTTGCCGTCGGCCAATGCTCGCTCGGGGCGATCGTGGTGGCACAGAGCGAGCGCGGGGTGTGCGCGATTCTCCTCGGTGACGATCCCGATACCCTGGTCCGCGACCTGCAAGACAAGTTCCGGCAAGCCAACCTGATCGGCGCGGACCCGCAGTTTGAGCAACTGATTGCCAAGGTGGTGGGTTTCATCGAAGCCCCCGCCTTGGGCCTGGACCTGCCGCTGGATGTGCGCGGCACAGCGTTTCAGGAGCGGGTCTGGAAGGCGTTGCGGGAGATCCCGGTGGGCAGCACTGCCAGTTACGCCGAGATTGCCCGGCGTATCGGTG
Source organism: Pseudomonas sp. Irchel s3a18 (assembly GCF_900187535.1). Taxonomy (NCBI): domain Bacteria; kingdom Pseudomonadati; phylum Pseudomonadota; class Gammaproteobacteria; order Pseudomonadales; family Pseudomonadaceae; genus Pseudomonas; species Pseudomonas sp. Irchel s3a18. The sequence goes on from NZ_FYDV01000025.1 coordinate 38,918, forward strand.
CGCCCAAGGCGTTCCGCGCCGTGGCCCAGGCGTGCGGGGCCAACAACCTGGCGGTGGCAATACCGTGCCACCGGGTGGTGCGCAGCGATGGCGACCTGTCGGGCTATCGCTGGGGGGTGGAACGCAAGCGTCAGTTGCTGGCGCGCGAAAGCCAGCCTTAGAAAATGCCGATGTGCACGGCCACGCTGTCGGGGCCGGTGTAGGCCTCGAAGTCGGTGGCAAACCGGCGCTGAACCTGCGGATGTTCATCGAAATACGCCCACACCCGCCCCCAGGCCTCAATCACGCTGCCCGGCATCGGCCCCTTGGCATCGAACACCAAGTACTGGCCGCCCTGCACTTCAAGGCTGTGGTAATCGGCCGGGGCCTCATTGACAGCCACGCCCGCCAGCACGTCAAACGCCCCGCTCGCGTCCGACTCATATTGGCTGTACACGCCATACACCCACGAATCCGCCGTCTTGCCGGCGATCTTGTCGTACAGGCCCTCGCTGAAAAAGCGTTGCCACATCGGGCCGATCCTGGCGGTCGACGCCTGTTGCTCTGCGGTATTAAGCGTACGCACGCGCAGTCCGGCCACACGAAACGGCTGTACTTCCAGTTGTTTGACACCCATGAACACTTCCTCCTTGATTAACGATTCACATCCACCACAACGCGCCCGCGCACCTCGCCGGCCAGCAGCCGTGGCGCAAGGTCGATGGCATCGCTCAGAGCGATTTCGTGACTGATCAGTGACAGCAACCCTAGGTCCAGGTCCCTGGCCAGTCGGTCCCAGGCTGCAATGCGCCGGGCCTTGGGTTGAGTCACGCTGTTGATCCCGGCCAGGGTAATGCCGCGCAGGATAAAAGGCGCGACAGAGCCCGGAAAGTCCATGCCCTGGGCCAGTCCGCACGCCGCCACCGTACCATTGGCCCGGGTGCTGGCGCAGGCATTGGCCAGGGTATGACTGCCCACCGAGTCGACCACCGCCGCCCAACGCTCCTTGGCCAACGGCTTGCCGGGGCCCGACAGGCTGGCCCGATCGATGATCTCGCGGGCGCCCAACTGCTTGAGGTAGGCATGCTCCGAGGGGCGACCGGTGCAAGCGACCACCTGGTAGCCCAGCGCGGACAACAGGGCGATGGCGAAACTGCCGACACCACCGTTGGCCCCGGTTACCAATACCTCGCCCTGGTCCGGAGTCACGCCGTTGCGCTCCAGCGCCAGGATGCACAACATCGCGGTATAGCCGGCCGTACCAATGGCCATGGCCTGGGCTTCGGTGAATGCACGCGGCAAGGGAATCAACCAATCACCCGCAAGCCGTGCCTTCTGTGCCAGCCCACCCCAGTGCCCTTCCCCCACGCCCCAGCCATTGAGCAGCACTTTGTCTCCAACCTTGAAGTCCGGATGCTCGCTGACCTCCACCGTGCCGGCCAGGTCGATCCCGGGAACCATCGGAAATCTGCGCACCACAGGGCTTGAACCGGTAATCGCCAGTCCATCCTTGAAGTTCAGGGTGCTGTACGCCACACGCACCGTGACATTGCCCTCGGGTAACTGATCGTCGTCGATCTCTCGCAAACTGGCCTGGTACGCGCCGTTATCGTTCTCAATCAAAATGCCTTTGAACATCACTGTCTCCTGATTGGATGGGTCGCCGTGAGCTGAGTCCAGGCCAATACCTTCGCAGCCACGGCGCAAAAAAGCCATGACCGATGCTACATGCCAGGGCTATGATTTTTGCCCTCTGGGCCAGAATCGCTGACGCCAGCACAGTCATCCTTGATGTTGGCTGAGCCACCGCTATCGCGGACAAGCAGCGCGTCGCCCGGCCCGTTTGAACGACACCGATGCCCTGCTCAAAGGGTGACGGCTTTGATCGCTGACGAACCGATTGAACCGCAACAGCCGACCCCCATTCACCTTTTCCATGCAGGAGCACACTGCTGATGAGCCAATGGCCTGACACCCGTATTGTTGATCTGCTAGGCATCGAGTTGCCGATCATCCAGGCGCCCATGGCCGGCGCGACCGGCCCGGACATGGTGATCGCCGCCAGTAACGCCGGCGCCCTGGGCTCGATGCCCGCAACCATGCTGAGCACCGGGCAATTACGCGAGGCGCTCACGACGATACGGCAACACAGCACGCATCCATTGAATGTGAACTTCTTCTGCCATCAGCCACCCGTTGCCGACGAGTCGCGCACCCGCCAATGGAAGCAACTGCTGGAACCCTACTACCGTGAACTGGGGGCTGATTTCGAGGCGCCGACACCGGTGTCCAACCGGGCGCCGTTCGATGAGGCCGCCTGCGAGGTGGTCGAGGCGTTTCGCCCCGAAGTGGTGAGCTTCCATTTCGGCCTGCCGGAGAAATCCCTGCTCGACCGGGTCAAGGCCACCGGCGCCAAGGTGCTGTCGTCCGCGACGACTGTGGCTGAGGCCATCTGGCTTGAGCAACATGGCTGCGATGCGATCATCGCCATGGGTTACGAGGCCGGCGGCCATCGCGGGATGTTTCTCAGCGATGACTTGAGCACTCAGGTCGGTACCTTTGCCCTGGTGCCGCAAGTCGTCGATGCCGTCCGCGTGCCCGTTATCGCCGCCGGTGGCATTGGCGATGCGCGGGGGATCGCCGCCGCGTTCGCCCTGGGCGCCTCGGCGGTGCAGCTAGGCACCGCGTACCTGTTCACGCCGCAAGCCCAGGTCAGCGCCTCGCACCACCAGGCCTTGCGCAGCGCCAGGAAGAGCGAAACGGCAGTCACCAACATTTTCACCGGGCGCCCGGCGCGGGGGATCATCAATCGGATCATGCGCGAGCTCGGCCCGATCTGTCCGCAGGCCCCGGCGTTCCCGCTGGCTGGCGGTGCCTTGCTGCCGCTGCGCGCCAAGGACGAGGCAGACTTCAGCACCCTGTGGGCCGGACAGGCGCTGCGCCTGGGTGTGGAACTGTCCACTGGCGAACTGACCCGACGCCTGGCGGATGAAGCGCTGGCCTTGCTGGGACGCCGCTGAACTCGGCGCCTCGATGATCGTTCCCGGGCGGGAACGATCACCCCTTCTGCAGATACCACTGAAAGCCCCCCGACAGAAAACTGTATACAATTTTTCACTCATGAGCCGTTGACGAGTTCCGCTCGCAGCTCTTTCGCTGTATATTTTTATATATAGCGTTAAGCCTCAGCCCCAGCGCAGTCGAATCACAACAACACACTGCCCACCTCACTCGTCCTTCGGAGCCGCTTCATGACTATTCGTGTCTCAGGTTTTGCCCCGGTTTGCCTGGCCTCCTTGTTCGCCGTGTTCGCCTTGAACTCGGCCCAGGCCAACGAAGTCCAGGTCGCCGTCGCCGCCAACTTCACCGCGCCGATCCAGGCCATTGCCGCCGACTTCGAAAAAGACACCGGGCATAAACTGGTCGCCGCCTATGGCGCCACGGGGCAGTTCTACACCCAGATCAAGAACGGTGCACCGTTCGAAGTGTTCCTCTCGGCAGACGACAGCACCCCACAAAAACTCGAGCAGGAAGGCGATATCGTCGACGGCTCGCGCTTTACCTACGCCATCGGCACCCTGGTGCTGTGGTCGGCCAAGGACGGTTACGTCGACGCCAAGGGCAACGTGCTGACCAGTAACCAGTACCAACACCTGTCCATCGCCAACCCGAAAGCCGCCCCTTACGGCCTCGCCGCTACGCAAGTGCTGGCCAGGCTGGGGCTGACCGACAAGGTCAAGGACAAGATTGTCGAAGGCCAGAGCATCACCCAGGCCTTTCAGTTCGTCTCCACCGGTAACGCCGAAGTGGGCTTCGTCGCCTTGTCGCAGATCTATAAAGACGGCAAAGTCACCGCTGGCTCGGCGTGGATCGTGCCCGCCGACATGCACGATCCGATCAAGCAGGACGCGGTGATCCTCGACAAAGGCAAGGACAACCCGGCTGCCAAGGCACTGGTTGACTACCTCAAGGGGCCGAAAGCCGCTGCCGTTATCAAATCCTACGGTTATCAACTTTAAATGACCCTATCGAGTGCCGACCTTGCCGCGATCTGGCTGACCTTCAAGCTCGCGTCCCTGACCACGGTGATTTTGCTGATCATCGGTACTCCGATTGCGTTGTGGTTGTCGCGCACCCGGTCCTGGCTGCGCGGCCCCATCGGGGCGATCGTCGCCCTGCCCCTGGTGCTGCCGCCGACGGTGATCGGCTTCTACCTGCTGCTGACCCTCGGCCCCAACGGGTTCATTGGCCAACTCACCCAGTCGCTGGGGCTGGGCACCTTGACCTTCAGCTTTACCGGGCTGGTGATCGGCTCGGTGATTTACTCGATGCCCTTTGTCGTCCAGCCGTTGCAAAACGCCTTCTCGGCCATCGGCCCCCGCCCCCTGGAAGTGGCCGCCACCTTGCGCGCCAATCCCTGGGACACCTTTTTCAGTGTGGTCCTGCCCTTGGCCCGGCCTGGTTTTGTCACCGCGGCCATTCTCGGCTTCGCCCATACCGTCGGTGAATTTGGCGTGGTGCTGATGATCGGCGGCAACATCCCCGACAAGACCCGCGTGGTCTCGGTGCAGATCTACGACCACGTCGAAGCCATGGAGTATGCCCAGGCCCACTGGCTGGCCGGAGCGATGCTGGTGTTTTCATTCCTGGTGCTGCTGGCACTGTATTCAAGCCGCAAAACCAAGGCCGGCTGGAGCTGATCGATGACTGCTGGGATTCACGCGCGCCTGTATCTTCGCTACCCGGACTTCACCCTGGACGTCGACCTGGACCTGCCCGGCCGTGGCGTCACGGCGCTGTACGGTCATTCCGGCTCGGGCAAGACCACCTGCCTGCGCTGCATCGCCGGCCTGGAACGAGCCGAGCATGGCTTTATCCAGATCAACGACGAGGTCTGGCAGGACAGTCGCAAGAAGCACTTTGTGCCCCCCCACAAACGGGCGCTGGGCTATGTGTTTCAGGAAGCCAGCCTGTTCCCCCACCTGTCGGTGCGGGCCAACCTGGAATTTGGCCTGCGGCGTATTGCCCGTGAGCAGCGCCGGGTCGACCTGCTGCACGCCACCGAGTTGCTGGGCATCGGCCACCTGCTGGATCGCCATCCGCAACACCTCTCCGGCGGCGAACGGCAACGCGTCGGCATCGCCCGTGCGTTGCTCACCAGCCCTCGGTTACTGTTGATGGACGAGCCCTTGGCCGCGCTGGACTCACAGCGCAAAAGCGAGATCCTGCCGTACCTTGAGCGGCTGCACGACGAACTGGAAATACCGGTGTTGTACGTCAGCCATTCCCAGGACGAAGTCGCGCGCCTGGCCGATCACATTGTGCTGCTGAGCGCCGGCAAGGCCCTGGCCAGCGGACCGGTCGGCGAAACCCTGGCGCGGCTCGACCTGCCGCTGGCGCAGGGTGACGACGCGGGCGTGGTGATCGACGGCCAGGTGACTGACTACAACGTCGACTACCAACTGCTGACCCTGCAACTGCCCCGCAGCCTGTTGAATGTACGCGTGGCCCATCTGCCCCTGGCCGTGGGCAAACAGTTGCGCTTCAAGGTGCAGGCCCGGGATGTCAGCCTGAGCCTTGCGGGTGGCGAACAGAGCAGCATCCTCAATCGCTTGCCGGTCACGGTCATCAGTGAAATTGCCGCCGACAACACCGCCCATGTCCTGGTGCGACTGGACGCTGGCGGCACGCCGTTGCTGGCGCGCATCACCCGGTATTCGCGCGATCACTTGCAGGTGCATCCCGGGCAACAACTCTGGGCGCAGATCAAGGCCGTGGCGGTGCTGGCCTGAAACTGCACCGGCCAATAGACCTGAAGCTTGTAAGGGTATCCGCGCCTGGGCTAGGCTATGCACCTTTCCTCTCCCCCGGGACGATCGTTCGACGTGAACAACTAAGCCTTTCAAAAATGTAATCGCAGCGCGTGGCCCTATGCGGGCCAGCTTCCGTGCTGGTCTTTCCGACATTTTCTGGAGGTGCCATGACTCACGTCACGCATCCACCTGCGCTGGTCATCCTGAACCGGCTCACCTATCAATTTGCCAATGGCCAGACCCTGTTCGACGCCCTCACCCTGCGCCTGGATCAGTGCCCCACCGGCATCGTCGGTCGTAATGGCAGTGGCAAATCCGTGCTGGCCCGATTGATTGCCGGTGAGTTGCAACCCACCTCGGGAAACCTCATTCGTCACGCCAGCGTTGCCTATGTGGCACAAGAGCCGAGTGTCATGGCTGAGCAAAACGTCGCTCAGGCAGCCGGCGTCGCGCAGGTACTCGATGCCCTCGAGCGGCTGGCCGACGGCACGGCCGACGCGCGGGACCTTGAACAGGTGGCCGAGCGCTGGGACATGCGCGATCGTCTACGTGCAATGCTCGATGAAGCCGGCCTGTGCGCACTGACCCCACACCACCCCGTGAACACCTTGAGCGGTGGTCAACGTGCGCGCATCGCGCTGATCGGCGCGTTTCTCAGCCCGGCCGAGATGCTGGTACTGGATGAACCGACCAACCACCTGGACGCCGACGGTCGCCGCTGGCTGATGGGCCGCTTGGCTGCCTGGCGCGGTGGCTTGATTGTGGTCAGCCACGACCGAACCCTGCTCAACAGCCTTGAACGCATCGTCGAACTCAGTGAACGGGGGGTGCAGGTGTTTGGCGGCAACCATGAGGCGTACCTCACGCAGCGAGACATCGAGCAAGACGCGGCGCGATCAGCCCTTGATCATGCCCGCACACTGCGCAGTCGCGAGCAAAAACGCTTGCAGCGCGAGCACGACGCCCTTCAACGGCGTGCCGCCGGATCACGCCGAAACGCGGACAGCGCCAACGTCTCACGCTTTGAGCGTGCCACGATGAAAAGCTCGGCCACCGAGTTCATGGGCCATCTACGCAAAACGCATCAGGCCTGTAAAAGCGCGATAGATGCTCAGGTACGCGAAGCCCGTACACGGGTTGCGCCCGCCGAACCCGTGCTGATTCCTCTGCCCGCAAGCGCCATACCGGCCGGCCGGCAAGTGCTCACACTGGTCGATGCGCAATTGCCATGGCTGCCAGCCGGGGCACCCGGCACCTGGCTCACGCTTTCACTTGCAGGCCCTGTACGCGTTGCCGTCAGCGGGCCGAACGGTTGCGGAAAGTCCACCCTGCTGAAAATGCTCGCGGCCCACTGCAACCCTGTCAGCGGGCAGTGCCTGACCCACGTGCCGAGTGCCTATCTGGATCAACACCTTGAACAACTGGACCCACAACGCTCTGTGATCGAGCAGTTAAACCTGCAGGACACGCCATTGTCAGAGGGCGCGGTGCGCAGCCGCCTGGCCCACCTGCAACTGGACACCATGCGCGTGACCGTGCCGACCCGCCTACTCAGCGGTGGCGAACGACTCAAGGCCGCCCTTGCCGTTGCCGCATGGCGCGAGAACCCGGCGCAGTTGCTGTTGCTCGATGAGCCGACCAACCACCTGGACCTTGCTTCGGTACAGGCCCTTGAGCAGGCCCTGCGCGGGTTTGCCGGTGCGATCATCGCCGTCTCCCATGACGCCGGATTCATCAACGCACTCCAGCCCTCCCATACCCTGGCCTGGACACCTGACGGGTGGTGCCTGCACAACGTCCGCCAGCCGTGACTGTCGTGACCCATGCGACGAACGACACGCGTTGTTTTTGCACCTTGGCCACCGCGATCTATAGTTGATGGGAATACAAATCACCCCGGTGACGCCATGGAAGACATTTTCGTTGTGAAACGCTGCAACAAGATCATCGTCCAGGGGCGCCGAGTCGGGGAAGTGGCCCATCCGCCTCCGGTTGCGGAGGTCTGGTACAGGATTGCCGATACCCGTACTCGCGGCGGGTTCATCGGCGACGGTTATGATCGCCAGGAAGACGCCCTGAACGAGTGCCGGCGCCTCAACCGGGTCAGCTCGCGGGTCGCGCGCCAAGGCTGAAACGTAGGCCCCAGGCAATGTGACCGACGTTCAATGGCAGGGGCTATAATGAACTGAGCTGAAGGATCGGCGCCTTGACCGGCGGCAGGTTCGCAGGCACGGGCCTGTCGTCGAATCCTTGCAACCTTCTCGACTATGGAGGTGTTTGTCATGTCCGAAAAAGAGTCCATCACCACCTTGCTGACCCTGCTCGACTCACGCCAGACGCGCCTGACCGCTGCCTGCAAGGAAATTGCCGACTGGGTAGACAACCATGACGGCCACCCGACCGCCGTGAGAATCCGCGACCGTCTGCTGGATATCGAGAAAGACACGCCGCTGATCCAGAGCGCCTTGACCTCGCTCAAACCCGTTGAGCGCCCACTGCCAAGGTTCCGCTAAGCGTTCCGACCTGAAGCTTCAGGCCGGAACTCACCAAGGGTCGATCACTGCCGCGTCAACACCTGGCGTCAGAGCCGGTCCCGGGCAATACCGCTGCGAATTCGCACAATATCGGCGAGCACCGCCAAGGCGATCTCCGCCGGCGTCTTGCTGCCCAGGTTAAGCCCGATGGGCGCGTGAATGCGCGCCAGTTCAGCGTCCCCCAGACCACCGATGCGGCGCAACCGCTCGAAGCGCTTCTGCGAGGTTTGCAGGGAGCCCATCACACCGATGTAGAACGCGTCGGTGCGTACGGCCTCCATCATGGCCAGGTCATCGATACGCGGATCATGGGTCAGCGCCACCACCGCCGTGTCGCTGTGGCAGCCACCGTCGGCAATGAACACCGATGGCAATTGACGGCGTATCTCGACGTTCTCCAGGACCACCCCTTCGAGCACCTCATCGCGCGGGTCGCACAGAATCACTTCGAAACCCAGGCCTACCCCGAATTCGGCACAGGCCTGCGCCACGCTGGAGTAACCGGCGAGCAACAGCCGTTGCGCCGCACCGACGCGCAACCGTACACGGTCGATTTCACGTTCGATACGGGGCCCATGCTCGCGGTCAACCAGCAGGCTGCGGGCGCCGCTGTGCAAGTCGACCTCACGAATCAGGCGACGTTGCCCCAGCAACGCCGACTCCAGTTCACGCAGATGGGCCTGCACCTCACAGTCCGGCTCAAGCTTCTCCACCAGCACATCGAGCAGCCCGCCACAGGGCAGTCTCACCTGAGAGCGCGGGTCATCCGTCTCGCCGTAGCGCACCACCACGACGGCGTCGTTGAACAGCCCCTCGGCCATGCGCTCCAGAAAATCGTCCTCGACGCAGCCACCCGACAGCGAGCCAATCCAATGACCGCTGTCGTTGACCGCCAGCATCGAGCCCGGCGCACGGGGCGCCGAGCCGTAGGTGCTGAGGACGCTGCACAGCCACACGCACTGGCCCGCGCTGGACCAGGCCAACGCGCGCCGTATCACCTGCAGGTCAAGATGCTGCATGTCAGTTCGCCTTGTGCTCTGGCGGAGCCTCAGCCTTGAGTTGTTCGATCTGGCTGATCACCAGGTCTGCCGGTTGACCGCCCCAGGCCTGACGCAGGTAGTTGATCAGGTCGGTGGTCTGTTGCGCGCTCAACTTGTCGACAAAACCCGGCATCGGTTGCATGCGCTCGAAACCCGAGAACTGCTGCTCGCCAATCCCGTCGTCGATGACGCGCAACAGGTTGCGCGGATCTTCCAGGCGTAGGGTGGTGTTGCCCTGCATGGCCACGGCGATGTGCGGCTTGCCTTCGCCCTCGACACCGTGGCAACCGGCGCAGACGTTCAGGTAGCTTTGACGGCCGCGCTGGGCGCTTTCGGTCATCTTGTCCAATGCCACCGTGGCCAGCACCTTGGCCTGGGGCGGCTGATCGCCAAGCAGGAAGGTAGCCATGGCCGCCAGGTCCGAGTCACTGAGGTTCTGGGTGCTGTTGTGGAACACCGGGAACATCTCATTGAACATCGTGCCCTGGGCGCTCATGCCATGCTTGAGGAACGAACTCAGGTCCTGATGGGTCCAGCCACGGACTGCCAGATCGTTGGCCAGCAGGCTGGGCGCCAGGTAGCCATTGAGCAAGCCGCCAGTCATGCGTTTGTCCTGCTGCATGGCGCCAGGCAAGCCACGCGGCGTGTGGCATTCACCACAGTGACCGAGCACATCGACCATGTACTGCCCGCGCTTGAACGCCTCGCTTTTGCCTTCAGTCGGCTCAAGCTTCACGTCCTTGCCGTAGAGCATGTTCCAGCCGGTCAGGCCCAGACGCACGTTGAACGGAAAGCTCAGGCGGGTGACCGGTGCGGCACGGTTGATCGGCTCGAAAGTCTTCAGGTAGGCGTGAATCGCATCGGAGTCGGCACGGGGCATCAAGTGATACGAGGTGTATGGCATCGCCGGGTACAGGTTGGCGCCGTCACGACGCTTGCCTTCGGTCAGCGCGGCGAAGAACTCGTCATCGCTGTACAGGCCGATGCCATGCTCCTTGTCCGGAGTGATGTTGGTGCCGTAGATGGTGCCGAACGGCGACACGATGGGCAGTCCACCGGCATAGGGTGCGCCACCGGGCGCGGTGTGGCAGGCCATGCAGTCGGCTGCCCGCGCCAGGTATTCACCCTGCTTGATCTGCTGCTGATCGGCCGCCTGGGCCTGCTGGATCGCCATCAGCGAAACCGCAAGACCCACGGCGGCAGCCAGGCCGGAAAGTAGTCGCTTCATGCTTAACCCTCCTTGACCAGGCCGAGATCGGTCAGCACGTTGCGCGTGGCGCTGTAGTAGCGCACGTACCCGGTGCAGCGGCAGATATGGTGACCGAGGCTGTCCTCGATCACCGCTTCCAGCTGGCTCTTCTTGATCGGCTGGCGCTGCAGTTTTTCCACCAGCACGGTCGCCGCGTTGACGAAACCTGGTGCGCAGTAGCTGCACTGGAAGGCGAACTCGTCGACAAAGCGTTGCTGAATCGGGTTCAGTTCGGTGACCTTGCCCGCTTCATCACGGCTCGCGTGGCCCTCGATGGTGCGGATTTTCTTGCCTTCGAAGTAGTGGGCACCGGTGATGCAGGTGCGCACTTCTTCGCTGGTGCCGTCGGGGTTGTCGACGATCACCACGCAGGCGTGACAAATGCCCTGGCCGCAGCCCAGACGTGAACCGGTGAGGTTACGGTACTCGTGCAGGTAGTCGATCATCGGCAGATCTTCAGGGACCTCGACGGGACCGACGGTTTGACCATTGAGGGTCATTTGAAGCGGACGGTTAGCCATTGAGGGCCTCCTTGATGCGCGCTGGAGTGATAGGCAGGTCACGGACACGTTTGCCGATAGCGTGAGCCACGGCGTTGGCGATAGCGCCCACCACCGGAATCATCACCACCTCGGCAATGCCCTTGGACGGGTCGCTTGGCGACAGGGGTGGGAGGATCTCCGACGTCTGCGTCCAGACCGCGACATCCTTGGCCATGGGCAAGCGATAGCGGTTGAAGTTCCAGTCACCCTCCCCCGGCCCGCCTTCGTACAGCGGCATCTCTTCCAGCAACGCGTGGCCGATGCCCATGGCGACCCCGCCTTCGATCTGGCCCTTGACCAGCTCCGGCACCAGCACCCGGCCACATTCGAGCCAGGAATGGTGGTTAAGGACGCGCACCTCGCCCGACCCCTTGTTCACTTTCAGTTCCACCAAAGTGGCAACGGGGCTGTAGTAGGTCACGGCCGCGTTGTTCAACTGCGTCGCCGGATACGCGACGTTCTGTCGGTCCAGCAGGTGGAAGCCGGCGCTGGTCATCTGCGCCAGCTTGGCCTTCGGCGCACCGGTACCGTATTTCACGGCCAGGGCATCCAGCGGCAGGCGCTCGCGCACGCCGTTGATGCTGAACTCGGCCTCGGCCCAACTCCAGCGGTTGAAACCGTGCACGGTGGCACCGGTCACCAGGCCACGCTCGTGGGCATGCTTGGCCAGTACGGCGAACGGCAGCGGTTCCATGCCATTGGCGGTCAGCTTTCCATCGACCCAGTGGGCGTCTTCACGACGGACCACATACGGGTTGGCCTGGCCGCCAAACGGGCCCTGGCGCCAGATTTCCATGGCCGCCGGCCACAGGCCGTGGTTGAACAGCACGCGCGCCGCTTCACGGGTGGCGTGGCTGAAGTAGTAAGCCGAGTTGGTGGCCGAGGACGCCGAGGCGATCTTGCCGACCCAGCGCGGGTTGCGCAGCACAGTGTCCTGCTCGGCCTGACTCATGATGTAGGGGTTGCCGCTGCTGGTCAGCTGCAGCTCTTTCCACTCGGTCTCACCGGTCTTCACTTCACTGGCCGGATTGCCGAGGAAGTCGGCGACCACCAGGGCCTGGGACGTGGACATGCCGGTGCCGATCTCGATACCGATGTGGCGCAGGGTGACATGACCTTCAGCAGTGAACTCGACGCTGGCCATTGGCGCTTCGGAGCCTGTGCCGAAGTCTTTCTGGCAGATGGCGAAACCCACCCCGTACAAGCTATCCGGGTCCTTGGCGTCTTCCTGCTTTTTCAGCGCGTGACGGTTTTTCCAGAACTCATTGCCCGCCGCCTTTTCGAGAATCTCGTTCAGGCGCAAGGCACCGGCCGGCACCGCGCCCTGGGTGTTTTTCATCCCCGACAGCAGCACGTTCTTCTTGCGCAGGTCGATGGCATCGATCCCTAGGCGATCGGCAATTTCATCCACCATCATCTCGGTGGCGGCCATGCTTTGCAGGGTGCCATAACCACGCATGGAACCGGCCTCGACAGCACGGGAGTGATACGCGGTTACCTGCAGGTCGTTCTGCGGCATGTAGTAGATCGACTGCGCGGCGGTGGCGCCCACGGCGGCCACCGACGGGCTGTAGTTGATCCGGCCGCCGCCATCGACGGTCATGTCGGCGCGGAAAATCTTGAAGCTGTGATCCTTTTTGTCCACCGCCAACTGGTAGCGGATGTCGAACGGGTGACGCTTGATGCCGCTCTGGAACTGCTCGTAGCGGTCGTTGGCCAGGCGTACCGGCACACCGGCGCCGTACAACGCCGCCAGGGCTGCGTAGTAGACGAAAATGTTGTGGTCCTTGGAGCCGTAGCCGACGGTGTAGCCCGGGTGCATGTTCAGCGTGCTCAGGCCGAAACGCGACGGTGCGATCATCTTCGCCGTTTCGCTCGCCGTCTCCAGTGGGCACTGGGTGGCCACCACGAAATGCAGGGTCTTGGTCGCCGGGTCGTACCAACCGTTGCCGTTGTCCGGCTCCAGCGCGGCCGGCTCGATGGACGGCGTCTTGTAGCGCTCGTCAAACACCATCCAGCCTTCCGGCGGGGTTTCCAGTTGCTGTTTCATGCGGTCGGCATAAAACAGGCCGCGCTCGGTCAGGTTGCCATGCAGGTTGGGCTGGGCGTTCCAGACCGGACGCCGCTCGCGAATCATCGGGAACAGGATCGAGTCTTTCAGGCTGGCGAATTCGTCTTCATCGGCCGAGGTCGCCCCGCCCACGCGCACGTAGCGGAAACTGCCGTAGGGGTCACGGGTGTACAGCGGCGCCTGGGCACCGTAGCGGATGGCCTTGTCGTTGAACTTGAGTTTGTTCTTGGCCTGGCGGTAACGTTCGAAATCGTTCCAGATCAGGATCGCCACCGGGTGGCCGATGAACATCGGTACCTGGCCGGGCGGCAGCAGCGGATCGGGGGCGTGTTCTTCCGGAAATACGATGCCGTCCTTGTCCAGGTCCTGCGCAGTGACGATGCGGTCAGGCTGCAATTCGGCGCCCAGCAACGACAGGTCGAAACCCTCGTAGATGCGGTCGGCACGAATAGTCTTGAGCAGCATCGCGTGGCCTTGCTGTTGCGGCCAGCCCGGCATGTCCTTGGCGCGGATGTCGCGGGCAAATACCTTGCTGCCGCACACCTTGGACAGTGAGTCGTTGCGCATGCGTGCCTTGCCGTTGTTGCCAAGCCATTGCTCGGACGGGACGGTCACGCTGTTTTCCATCAGGGCGGCCAATGCCTGGGAACTGAGCGGAGTCAGCGTCACGCTGACGCCAGCGATCAACCCGCCCTGCAAGAAGGAGCGCCGGGATATATCACGGTTGGACATGGATCATCCTCTGGACGGCTATGAAATCCGTCCATGTCATTATGGTGTTCTGGGAAATCTCAGGTCATACAGAAACCCTCCTGACGATGCGAAGGGCTGACAAGCTGAAAAAAGTTGACCTAATGGTTAACTTTATCGAATTTGTCCGGCCTCGGCAAAAATAATAGTAGTTCGAGGGTGATTTTCTGCGGGCACGGGGTCGCCCGCGATGGCGTCAAGGGTGTGACTACTGCCGACCGCCCGGGCTTACTTGAGGCTGATTTTGTGCGCCTTGACCTCACCGGCGAAACTGCCCAATCGCGCGTCGGTGCGCTCGAACAACTCGCACATCCGCAGCAACGCCTGGGCGTCCACCGAATTGCCGGACTCGCTGAGTCGCGCGGCAATGGCTTTCATCTCCACGGCGGACCAGCGCAGCTCGGACGCAATGTCCTGCAGATCCTGCCGCAGTTCCTGCTCAGGCTTATTGAGTGACATGACTATTGCCTCCCATTCAGAATGCCGAAAGCGTCACTTCCTTGATAACGCCGCCACTCGCCGGATGCAACCGTCGGCACCAGGTGCCTGACCAACGCCACATGGCGAATTCGACCCTCAACAAGCCCGCCCCTACATGAGATGGCTCCACAGGTCCGTTTATGGGGTTCTGACTCACTCAGACAGCGTAGACGACGCTGGCACAGGCGAAAGCATTAAACGCAAAGTGATAGCGGTATCGCATTTTTTGAGCGGGTTCTGCCTCACGACATCGCCGTTGATCGCCCAATCACCGGGGCGCAATGCTAACCCGGCAAACCCTCTAGACTTGCACATGGCGGTACCCGGGGCTCAGGGCAGTACTCGCCCCTGTGCCAGTCATTCTTCCCCATGAACCGAGTCCATATGCCATGTGCCCATCCCGTGAAACAACGCCAGGCCCCGCCCCCCATGATCGCCGCCAGTTTCTGAGGCTCGCAGGTCTGGGCGCAGGTGCCCTGCTGCTGGCCGGCGCCCTCCCCGCCAGGCTGGCCAAGGCTGCGGAAGAAAACGCCGCGCCACCCAAGCCGCAAAACGCCCTCAGCCCCGACCAGGCCCTGCAACGCCTGGTGGAAGGAAACGAGCGATACATTCGCGGTGCCTCCACCACCCACGACTTCAAGGCGGAGCGCGAAGCCCTGGTGTCCGGCCAGAACCCGTTCGTTGCAGTCCTGAGTTGCGCGGATTCGCGCATCGCCCCCGAATACGCGTTCGATACAGCCCGCGGCGATCTGTTTGCCGTTCGGATCGCCGGTAACTTTGTCACCGACGAAGGGCTGGCCAGCCTTGAGTACTCGGTACTGGCGCTGGGCGCGCCGTTGATTCTGGTGTTGGGCCACGAGAGTTGCGGGGCCATGATCGCAGGGATCAAAACCGCCAAAGACCGCACGGTATACCCCGGCAAGATTCAGACACTGACACTCGCCCTCCAGCCCACGATCAACAAAGTCCTGAAAGAACCCGGCGACCTGCTGCACAACGCAACCGTGCAAAACGTCAAGGACTCGGTCGAGCGCCTGAAAACCACATCGCCCGTGCTCAGTGACGCCCTCGCCAATGGCAAGTTGAAAATCGTGGGCGGGATCTACCGCCTGGCGAGCGGCAAGGTTGACCTGATCGCCTGAGCGAAAAATCACAACCCGCACGCTTGAGCGATCAAGCGTGCGCCTGGATCCGGTAATCCTTGAACAGCTCTTCCTTGATGATCATCACGGCATCGTCGTAGTAACGCTCGCCACGGGCCTCGCTGAGGGGCACCGACCTGATGCTCACTGCACCCTCGCGCGGGGTGTGTTCACAGGTGAGAAAAAACTCCGCCGTGTGTGGGTTGAACTCCAGGTAATAGAACAACTCCCGGCCTTCCCGGTTCCAGTAACCAATTTCTCTGCGCATCTGCCGCCACCGCCTCATTGTCCAGTGGGGGCATTCTAACGGGCACAATTCATCCCGCCCCATGCAATAAGCGATGGCGTGTCGGATTTTGGAGGTTGCGGGAGAAAAAGTGATCAATGAGCCCTATGCACGGTTGCGCGAGCAGTTGGCCAGAGGCGCAGCAATTGACCCTGAGGGCGGCATCAGACTCATTGATCGTTGCCCAGCTCAATGTTGGGCGGTTTCCATTTAAGCAAATGGAGATGCAGTGCACGTTGTGACTCAACCCGCTTCATGCTGATTGAATGCCGTGCACTTTCTTTTTTAGCATTGCCCTGCCGAGGGGTCTAATAACGTTTTGTGTCGCCCTTATGGCCTGGGGAAATAACCGGGCGGCGATGGACACTGAACACCGACAGCAGAAAACCTGCAGGCCTAGGGGCCAAATTGCAGGCAAAAAAAAGCCCAAGTAGCTGATGGAAACTTGGGGCTTAAAAATGCATAAACCGTGGTGGTGAACGCAGGACGATAATACCTAACCCATTGACTTGTAACAAGATATTTACAGGTTAATTTTATACCGTTTATCCGCTAAGTCCTTAAATAACCACACTTTTTTCGCGCCATACCGCTTATCGACACTGAGCCACTGAAGACAATCCGCGGCTGTCGTGCGACGATTTTCAGCGGTTCACCTGAAGACCCCGAGGGTCACCTCCAGGCCGACCGATGGACCTGGTTACGGCCATTGCGCTTGGCCTGGTACAGCGCGTCGTCGGCACGCGTCAGCAGGCTCTCAAGGGTGTCATCCGGTTTGGCGAGGGCGACACCAAAGGACGCCGTGACCCTGTCCAGCACCTGGTCGCTACCGCGCGCCTTGATCCGCAAGGCCTGCACCTTCAGGCGCAACTGTTCGGCAAAATCCCAGGCGTTATCCAGGTCCCTGCACGCGTGCAACATGACGCAGAACTCTTCACCGCCATAGCGCGCCACCGTAACATGTGGGCTGATTGCATTGCGCAGCACCTCGCCGACATGCTGGAGCACCCGGTCGCCCAACGGGTGGCCGTACTGGTCGTTGAACTGCTTGAAGTGGTCGATATCCAGCATGATCAATGCCACACCTGCCTGACCGGCGCCCAGCGCCTGCTCCAGTAAACGGGTGAACGTCGTTCGGTTGAGCACCTGGGTCAGGCCATCAAGGGTCGCGGCCAACTGGGCGCGCTCAAGCTTGTCGCGCAGGCTCTTGATCTCGTTTTGCGCCGAGTGCAGTTGGGAAAGGAACAGCTCTTGCTGGTCCTGCATGAGCCGGGTGCTCTGCTGCAGTTCACTCAGAAGGGTTGGCAAGCGTTCGCCACTCGGCTCCTCCAGCATGTCCAGGCAATGCCCGAGGCGATCCTGGAAGTGCTGGCTGCCTCTGACGCTGCGCGAGATGTCGCGCTCCATGCCGTCCACCAGGTTGATCGCCTGCTGCTGGCCGCTGCGAGCGTCCTCCAGTTCATCGCGGATGATGTACTCACGAAACAGCCGGGCAGCAGACTCTGCCGGGAAAGCCTCGAAGTCCCTGACCATTCTGTCCAGGTGACGATTGAGCTCTGGCTCCTGGCCTTTGCTGTAGGTGTACCAGAGCGCGTAATGCACCGGATTGGGTGGAATGTTGTGGCGCACCATCAAGGGCACGGCCTGCTTGAGCAGCGCCGCTGCTTCGCGGGAATCCTCGGGATACAGCGCTAAGGCAGTCGCACGCGTCTCTGGTTGGCTCATAACGTCACTGTGGTTTGATTATTGTTAACGAATGATAAGCTGCTGAGCATAACCACAGGCCGGACAAACGGCCATCCCGGCATAATGCCCCGGCGCGGACAGTTCATCGGATACACCTGAAGCTCGCTTGCGGTGGCGGCTTATTGCCTCTATTGCTTAACATCCGCCAGGCAAGAGGACAGGGAAATGATCCCCCGATTCGTTGTGGTTCCTGCGATCCCCATCAAGACCACATCCGGCCGTAGAGGTATTCGGCTACACACCGGGCTGGCCCCGATGGGTTTCAACCTCTACGACAATCAGGACAAACAGCGGATGAATGCCCTCTATGGGACTCGCCTGGAAGCCCAGGCCGAATGCGAAAAGCTCAATATCTGAGGCCTGAATCCCACGCCTGTCGCCCGGTCATTGACTCGCTCTTTTTTGGGGCGTGAAATGTCCACGAGGTCGATATCGGGAGGCATCCACATGGCTAACATCCAGATTCTGACCGGTGATTTTCTTTATGGTGTCGGGACCTGCGGACCGGGTGTGATCAACGTCGAGACCGCGCTCTATCCCTGGCCGGGCCTCAACGTCCCGGTGACGGACATCAAGGATTTCACCCTGTTGAACCAGGCCCCACAATCACTCACGCAGAACCCTGCAGGTATGGGCCTGGCCGCCACCCTGGCGCTGGCGCCCCTCTGCGCCGTCACCGACACTGCCTTGAGCCACGATGAGGCCCAGGTGACGTTCTGGGTTGAACTCAAGGATGGCAGGAAACTGCTGTGCCTGACGAATGCCGACACCTACAGGCACCTGGAGGGGAGCACGGGTCGGCACGCGCCCTTGAACACTTTTTCTGCCTTATCGGGCTAGCCCCCTGTTACCCCGAAACCGCAGGCTTATCCGGAACCCGCCAAGGGAGATGAAACCGCATTTGTAGGAGCAGCCGGTCGACGCTCGAGTGCTCGCGATGAACTCAAGAACAACGCGGTTACTCAGAAAATACGTGTAATCGTTAACGTCCATCGCGAGCGCGCTCGCTCCTACAGAACACATTACCAAGGGTTCCGGAGTGTTCATGGCGACGGGCTCAGATCCGCGCCAGCGCCTGGGCCAGGTCGGCGCGCAGGTCTTCGACAGCTTCCACCCCCACGGACAAACGCACCAGCGCATCGCCGATGCCAAGCTGCGCGCGGGTCTGCGCCGGGATGCTGGCGTGGGTCATGATCGCCGGGTGCTCGATCAGGCTTTCCACCCCGCCCAGGCTCTCGGCCAGGGCAAAGATCCGCACCGCCTCGAGGAAGCGCCTGGCACCGGCCAGGTCAGTGTTCAGGTCCAGGGAAATCATTCCGCCGAACCCACGCATTTGCCGCTGGGCCAACCCGTGCTGCGGGTGCGAGGGCAGGCCCGGGTAATAGACCCGCGCGACCTGCGGCTGACGCTCCAGCCATTGCGCCAGTTCCAGCGCGTTGCTGCAATGGCGCTCCATGCGCAGTGCCAGGGTCTTCACCCCGCGCAAGGTCAGAAACGCATCGAACGGCCCGGCGATCGCACCTACCGCGTTCTGCAGGAAACCCAGGCGCTCGGCCAGTTCGGCGTTCTGCCCGACCACTGCAATGCCGCCAATCACGTCGGAGTGACCGTTCAGGTACTTGGTGGTCGAGTGCAGCACGATGTCGAAACCCAACTCCAGTGGTCGCTGTATCCACGGACTGGCAAAGGTGTTGTCGGCCACACAGAGAATGCCTCGCTCGCGACACAGGTGCGCAACCGCGGCCAGGTCGGTGAGGCTCAGCAAGGGATTGCTCGGCGTCTCGACCCAGACCATCCGCGTGTCTGGCTGCAGCGCCGCTTCGAAGGTCGCCAGGTCCGTCAGGTCGACGAAGCTGAAACGATGACCGGCGCTGCGTTGGCGCACCCGTTCGAACAGTCGGAACGTACCGCCGTACAGGTCATTGCCGGAGACCACATGCGCACCGGCGTCGAGCAGTTCGAGTACGGTGGCGATGGCCGCCAGCCCGGAGGCGAAGGCAAAGGCCCGGGTCCCGCCTTCCAGGTCCGCCACACAGCGCTCCAGCGCCCAGCGCGTGGGGTTGTGCGAGCGTCCGTAGTCGAGCCCCTTGTGCACCCCGGGACTCTGTTGCGCATAGGTGGAGTTGGCGTAGATCGGCGGCATCAGCGCCCCGGTGGAAGGGTCCGGCACCTGCCCGGCATGGATCACCCGGGTGGCAAAGTCACGTGGTTCGACGGTTTCATCGTGCTGGCTCATGCAAGGGATCTCCGTAGGTGATTGAGCATGTCGACCCGGGTAATCAGGCCGTGAAAACCCGAGGCGTCCTGGATGATCGCCACCAGCCCACGATCGAGTTCGGCCTCCAGTTCCGCCAGACTGGCACCCGGCGGCAGGGTTTCCACCTTGTCGGTCATGGCGCTGGCCACGGGCATCCGAAAGTGCGAAGCGTCCTGGTGCACGCCCAGCAGAATGTCGGACTCGTCGATCACCCCGACCAGCCGCTGCCCGCCGACCAGCACCGGCAGTTGTGACACGTCCGCCAGGCGCATGCGCTGGAAAGCGGTGAGCAAGGTGTCGTCCGGGCCTACGCTGATCACTCGGTCATCCTCGAAACGGCGCGCAATCAGGTCGCGCAGGTCGCCGTAATGCTTGCGCTGCAGCAGGCCCTGGTCGTTCATCCACTGGTCGTTGTAGACCTTGGACAGGTAGCGGGTGCCGGTGTCGCAGACGAAACTGACCACGCGCTTGGGCTCGGTCTGCTCGCGGCAATAACGCAGTGCCGCCGCGAGCAAGGTGCCGGTCGAGGAGCCTCCGAGAATACCTTCGGCGCGCAGCAATTGGCGGGCATGATCGAAGCTTTCCTCGTCGCTGATCGAATAGGCCTGGCGCACACTGGACAGGTCGGCAATGGACGGAATGAAGTCTTCGCCGATGCCCTCCACAGCCCAGGAACCGGGGGTACCGAGGGTGCCGCTGCGGCTGTATTCGGCGACCACCGAGCCCAGTGGATCGGCCAGCACCATGGCCAGGTTCGGCTGCACGCGGCGAAAGAAGCGGGTCAGCCCGGTCAGCGTGCCGGCCGATCCGACGCCGACGACGATGGCATCCACATCATGCTGGGTCTGCGCCCAGATCTCGGGCGCGGTGCTGCACTCGTGGGCCAGCGGGTTGGCCGGATTATTGAACTGATCGGCGAAGAAGGCATCGGGGATCTCCTGCGCCAACCGCCCGGCGACATCCTGGTAGTAATCCGGGTGGCCCTTGCAGACATCGGAGCGCGTGATATGCACCTCGGCGCCCATCGCCTTGAGGTGCAGGACCTTCTCGGTGGACATCTTGTCCGGCACCACCAACACCACCCGGTAGCCCTTGGCGCGCCCCACCAGGGCCAGACCCAGGCCGGTATTGCCGGCGGTGGCCTCGACAATGGTGCCGCCAGGCCGCAAGCGGCCATCGCGCTCGGCGGCATCGATCATCGCCAGGCCGATGCGGTCCTTGATCGAGCCGCCGGGGTTCTGTGATTCGAGTTTGAGGAACAGCGTGCACGGGCCGGTATCGAAGCGACTGACACGCACCAGCGGCGTATTGCCGATCAGTTCGAGCACGGCGGGACGGGAATTGTTCGGCATGTCATCACCTCGCTGCGGCAACCCGCACTGGATGGACAGCAACCTGCTGCGAGTCATCACGCGACACTCGCAGCCCAAGCATCGCTTGGAACATAGGCCGGGATTGCCTCACCCGCAACCGCTCGCGGCCAGCCGGTAGCCTGGGCACGTGAACGACGACGTCCGCCAATGGGCTGTTGTCGCCCAGTTGCCTCGCCGCGGAGCATGAGCTCGAGGCCCCTTCTCCCTGCGTTATCGGCCACGGCAAGACCAACGGAGCTACAGCTCATCGTCATGACGTTGACGCCCATCGTTCATGGGTACGAAATGATGGGTTCATACGGCTGCCAGAGGACGAAAACAATGGCAACGATCAGCGTGCTGGCTGGCGACTTCCTGCCAGGCGACGCCAGCTATCAATCGGGAGTCTTTACCCTGCAAACGCTTCTCGGTCGTCCCGTCAGGATCCCCGCCGCGTCTTTTGAAACCCTTGAAGCCGCCTGTGTGGAATCGGTGAAGAACACCCGGGATGCCATCGGTCTTGGAATCGCCGGGGCGGTGCTTCTGGGTCCGATAGGCGCTGTGGCCGGGTACCTGATAGCGGGCAAAGATACCGAAGTCACGTTCATCGCAACACTCAAAGACGGTAAAAAGCTGTTGGCGGTGGTGAAGGACGAGACTTATCGGGAGATCACCGCACGCATGCCCGGTTGAACCCTCCGGGCCTTTGCAGCGAACGCCGTTCTAGCAATTCCATGACATCCTTTTCACGAATCGATCACACCCTGGGGCGCAGAGTCTTCCCACTCCTTTGAAAAGCTCCCTTTAAGTCCGCTAACGCGGACTTTTTTATGCGCCGGTGAAAGCCTGGCGGCGCAGGCAGGATTCCCGGCCCACCACCGTCGCCCACTACACAGAGGGCGTTTTTGAGGCTCCGGGTGCACGCACCCTGGGACGTTTGGCCAGGAACAGCCTGCGGGCCGTGTCCACAAAGGGCGTGACGATCAGGCTGTAGACCGTCAGGTACCGCTCATGATCCTGCGCCCCGGTACCGAACCGGACCGGCTCGGGTGTCGAGGTGGTGACATAGAGCGTGCCGAACATCCAGTCCCAGAGTGACAGGTTAGTACCGAAGTTCTTGTTGAAGTGCTGGCGCGCATCGCTGTGGTGAATCTGGTGCTGGGCCGGGCTGTTGAGCACGTGCTCGACGACAGGGCCGAACGAAAGCCAGACATGGCTGTGACGCAGGTTGGCCGCCAGGCTATTGAGGATCAACACCAGGTAGGTCACGCCGAACAAGGTATAGCGGCCGATGACTCCGCCACAGGCGTACCAGAAGACACCGGCATAGGCACCAAGGACAACCGCAGTGCTCAGCTTTTCGACAATCTTTTCAACGAAGTGCACCCGGCTTGCCGTCGCTGGCACCAGAACGGGGGCCGAATGGTGGACCTTGTGGAACGCCCACAACCATCGGCAATGAAACGCCCGATGGGCCCAGTAATGGATGAAGTCCTTGAGCAGAAACACCCCCAGCCCATAGAGCAGGGATAGCCCGAGGTTCTCCCCCACCTGCACCCGCGCGCCCCACAGGCGGGTGAAAAAGCCGATGTAGTCCCCGGAGCGCAGGATGTAGGGGTCAACCAGGCCCACGATGGGCAGCACCAGCGCAACCTTCAGGATCGCCCGCACGAAGTAGTACCGGTAATCGAGCAAGGCCGAACGATGGAAATACACCCGACGGCCGCCGATGAACTGCACGAACGAGCGCGCATCGGTCAGTCCTCGCCGCTTGCGGTGCAGGAACAGGCTGTAGGCGATGCCATAGGACGTGAAGAGGAATGCCAGACCGAGGCGACCATTGAGATCGAACAGGCCGAAAAGCTGCTTGGCGACCGGCTCAAGCACCCACCGGCTCAAGTAGTCATGCAGAAAAACGAGAACATCCACGCAAAGCCGCCCCCATCAAAGGAACGGCATTGTAAATCATTTCGTATTGGCAAGGTGGCCTATAGCCGGTGCCGTGAGTGCCTGGGGAAACCTGTGTTACTACCCTCCCCCTTCAACCCCGTCCAGCCTCGACTCACGCTCAGGAGGGGAACTCCCGGCGGGCACCGCGCCTCATAAAAGTAAGAGCCTGCCCCTTCAGGCTACAGGCTTTGGGAGGACACACCATGCGTTCCTTACTGCTCATTCCTGCGCTATTGCTTTGCCTGCCCGTGGGTTCGGCCATGGCCGATGTGGACGCGAGCGATGTCGCGACCTCTGCCGGGGTTTCCGCGTCGCTGTACTCAACGTTCAAGGACGACAAGATCATGACGCCCACCCGCGATGACCTTTCCAGCTTCGTCGCCAGTGACGGCGCCATTCGGGGCGTTTATCTGGAGTCGGTGCTCAGGCAGATTCGCCAGGATCATCCAGGCCTCAAGGCCAGCGATGAAGACCTGGCCAGGGCGCTGCTCATACGGAATGAACAACCGGCCGGCCAGTAGCGTCACGACACCTTTGCAGAGAACTGAAAAGGTGCCGCGCAGGCTCACTGAAGGACGTCAGACGAGATCCGGGTGACCTGCCCGCGCCTTTCTGCCGGACTGACTGAGCAGGCCTGGCTCTCGGGAGAGCGGCTTGCTCAGTCCTTTACGCTCAATGGGACTTGTTTGAAACCGATGGCTTTGAATCCGACGGCCCGGCATGACTCAACCCTTTGGTGTTGTGATCGCCTGGCGTCGTCGCCGAAATTGCCGTGGCCTTGGCGACGCCGCGCGTATCCTTGGACTGGGCAATGCCTGAAGTCGTGGTGCCGTGGCCGCGATCATCATTGCGATCACTGCCATAGTGGTTGCCGCTGAGACCGTGGTCGCGAGTGGCCTTGCCGGCATGATCGCTGCTCAGTCCTTTACCGTGGCCATTGCTGCTGGAACCACCGGCATGACCCGAACCGCTGTGACCGCCACCCGTACCGCCACCGTGACCACCGCCGTGGCCACCACCGTTTCCGCCGCCACCACCGCCACCGCCACCTTCTTTCGCGTAGGCGGAGTTCATGATGGACAGGTCAGCAGGGAGTAACGGGGCGGCTGCAAGCATCAGGGCGCATGACATTACAGCAACGAGACTCTTGTTTTTTAAAAGCATGATAGCTTCCGTGAGGGTTGTTATGGCGTTACGTAGGACGCCTGAAGCCCCCGACAGTTCAAGCCCCACGACGGACGGAAGGTGGTGAGCCCTGACTCGAACAGGCACACCTCCCCCCATGCGACATCAATGCGCAAGCTGGATGAGCCTTGTCAGCCAATCCGTCAATCGAAAGCGCCGTTGAGCACTTCATAAATGAGTCCGGTGGCGAGCGCGACCAGTATCAGGTCGGTCCCTGCTTGCTGCCACTCGTAGCCATCATAGTGAGGCAGCCTGCCGATCAACCGGCCATCCAGTTTCTTGGCAATCCCCGGCGGTAGAGGCTTGCCTCGCGCCAGGTTCTTTTGAATGCCGGGTGGCAAGGAAGCCCCGGGACTCCAGTAGTCCTGATAGCCCCCAATAATGCCAAGCACGGCGCCGCGATTGATGCTCGGGCCATTGTCCCAATCGTCGCCTGAGTGTTTGCCTGTGTTGCCATGGCCTCCTTGGTTGTCATAGTCCTGGCTGTATTGCGGATTGCCCTTGCCATTCCCTTGCCCCTTCCCGTTACTCGGGTCGGCCGATGCGGTGACTGAACCGCAGGCCAACGCAAGGCATGTAACCGCTGTAATCAACGAGCGAGATCTGAACATATCCGTCCTCTCAGAAAGGGAATACTCCCTGGAATGTAGACGCCATGGGCCGTGTTAGTTCCATGGTCTCGCCCATTCTCGCATCCGGACACAGCAGCGGGCATCCGATTGGCAATCACTTGTGACCGAGCGACCACATCCAGACGCTCAACACGCACAGAAGTATGAAGGCGAGCACGCTCGGCCACAGGGGCATGAGGTAGCCCTCAACGAAAATTTCAGGACGAATAATCAGGCGCATCAGTTGCGCCACGGCCATCAGCGCAAAAACGGCGCAGGCCACGCGCAGGCCAGTGATCGGGGATTTCATAGCGTTCGCCTCCACTTGGGCATCAAGCCAAACCCCTGAACAAAGTATAGAGTTACAAAAACAGAACACCCCGCGAAAGCGTGGCCCTCGCAGGGTGTGGGAGTACCCTTTCATGAAGCCCGGTATTACTGCCGGGCTTCACCTACCGCTCTAAGCACGCTGCCTGATTGCGACTTTCGACCAAAGGGTAAAGGCGACTGGTGGTGTCCAGCCCGAGTTCGATGTGTGCTCTTGCAGGCATAAGTACCTATTGCCTTCGTACATCACACCATCCTCCTTGCGATACCGGTGGTTCAACTGCCACTCAGGGAACTCTGGATCAGTGATGTCTCCAGCGGTTCTAACACTCAGGCCCTTGCTTGGAAACGATTCTTCCCCCAGGGAGTCTGTTGCCGTGACAAAGTAGCTGTACTGAGTGTTTGGCGTTAGACCGGAATCCTTCAGCGTTAAAATCGCCGTACGACCGACTTCAGTTCCATTTCGGTACAGCGTGTATGCCTCGATCGGGCGAGGGCCAGCTGAAGCCCCCCAACTCAAGGTCACGCTGGTTTCGGTCACGTTACTGGACGACAGATTGGCGGGAGCCGTTGGCCGATCACCAATACCTGGTTCTCCGTGAATCAACGGGGCGTAACGACTGTAGAACTCCCAGTTGTAAGGGACATTGTCCCTGCTGATGCCATCGTCCCAGTTGACCGACCAGGTCATCAGTCCCTTGATGGAATGGCCCGCACCCTCAAGACGCTTGAACGCATTGACCACTGCCGCGGAATCAATCACATAGCCAGTGGCCGCAGCGTCGACGTTGGCCGGTAAGCCAATGACGAATTTTTCCGAGGGAATGGCGATGTAGTCCCGAGTACCCGTCACTAGGCTTTCGGTCAGGTAGAAGAGGAAATCCTCTTTCATCGCATCATTGTTTTGAGCAATCCATGCACCTTGACCGCCATTGGCCTCCTGAACCCAAATCCCGTCGCCACCCTGGTTGTAGTATTGAGGCGCGATGAAGTCGTAGTACCCCTCAAGCGCCTGAATGTAAGCAACGTACTTGCCGCCGCTCCTGAGATACGGAAATTCAGGAGCCATGCTGATGATGAAGTGCTTTCCTTCGCCTTTGTAGTGATCCTTCACCAGTTTCAAGGCTGCAGGCAGCACCGTCTTGTTGTCAGCAAAATCGATGGCGCTTTGCTCGAGGTCGATATCCAACCCGTCGAAACCGTAGACCTCAACCAAGCGGATGATTTCGTTGGCCAGTGGCTGCTCATCCCCTTTGTGCAACTCGATATGAGCATCGGCACCGCCCAACGAGATCAATACAGCCCTTCCCTGGCTGTTCAGCACGCCCACCTGACGGCGAAACTCGTCGTCGGAGAAGTTATAGGGTTTAAACGTCGGAATTCCATGGCCTTTCATGAAAGCCACAGCCACAACGTTGTAGTCCTTGGGTATATCCACCAGATTCAGGTTGGAAAACTGTCCACCTTGATAGCCATCACCATGACCGGCCGCCCAGTTATGCCAAAACCCCATCAGGATTTTTTTATTGGCAATGCTCGGCATCAATGACGCAGGATCATTTATTGGGGACTTCAGCAATGAAAAATCAATCTTAGACATTGTTCTATTCCTTCAGAACTGTGCGAGGAGCCGTACCTGGCTCGCGATTATTTAAAGTTCACGTCGAACGCCTGATAAAACGCATTGCCGGTATTGGCAACGATCCAAAGCAAGACAATGACATGATGGCCTTGCTTGCCCACCGGAAGTTTTACTTCATGCTCAACTTTAGGCACCAACTCGTCGGAGTAATTGTAGTACGGAACTTGAGTATAAAAATCGTCACAGAAGGATGTTGGCTCAAGCTGAGAACGGCTAATCCGTTTTTTCGGGTCCCAGCCATCCTTGGTAATGAACCAGCTATAACCCCGAGTGACGTGAGGCACGGGATATACCCATTCGACATGAAATAGTTGACCCGGATCGACATTCAACAAAGGCCAGGTGAATGGGCGATTCAGCTTTTGACTCATTTCTTCGTTAGTGAAGTTAACGCAATCGCGGGCATCGGTCTTGCCACCGCTGAGGATATAACCATCCGCGGGCGGTACCAAGCTCACATTATCCGTCTCATAAGGCTGGGGAAATGGACCAGCAATCAATGACGGAAAGTTCTTCCCGCCTTCCATTTCGTTAGCTTGCCAGTCAAGGATAAGTCCTTCCTGTGTAGCAATAACAGTACGGCTAGCAGGGGAAATCACACGACCATGTTTCAACGGAGCCTTGGTTTCTGGCTTATTCATTGGTTCATTCCTTTGATTAATTGACCTCCTTCCGAGGAGGCGAGCCCTCAGACTAGCGCAAGGTTTTAAATTGTCCACCACAAGAAACTAAATACGACTTGTAGTGGTCTAATGAAACCGGACACCCATTTAGGTGAGAATGCTCGCCAGATCGAGGTGTCAGATGACCAAACAACGCCGTTCCTTTTCTGCTGAATTCAAACGCGAGGCTGCCGACCTCGTGCTC